>DASYRA010000025.1:0-9701 GCA_036004845.1 Candidatus Limnocylindria bacterium | reverse complement strand
CGCGCCGAACCAAGGCGATCATCGCGGCCGTCCTCAGCGTCGGCTGGCTGCTGTACATGATCGTCGGGCTGCAGGTCATCAACCTGATCGCGCCGGTCCGGCTGGGGTCCGGCCCGGAGGGGACGGCCGCCTTCATCGGCCTGGTGGCAGGCGTCTTCGTCGCCGGCTTCGTGATGTGGGCCGCCTCCGACTGACGGACTGCGCCGCGCCTATTCCACGTCTCCGGAGAACAGGTTCGCGCTGGCTGACCGCTCGCGGTTGATGGCGGGGTCGAGGAGGCGCCGATACAGCCCCGGACGGCGGTCGGCCATCGTGTCCCACTCATGCTCGCCCGGACGCCGCCGGACGTGGGTGTGCCGCGCGGCCTCCGGATCGATGTCGCCGAGCAACAGCTCCTCCTCGGTGTCGCTGGCCACGGCCAGCTGGTGCCCGTCGTAGTCGACCAGCACCGAGCGCCCGATGAAGGTCGTCCCGCGCTCCGTCCCGACCCGGTCGCAGGCCAGCAGGTAGCAATGGTTCTCGGCGGCGCGCGACGGTGCGAAGATCCCGGGGTGGAAGTCGACGCCCACCGGCCAGTTGGTCGGCAGGACGATCAGATCGGCTCCATCGAGCGCGCACATGCGAGCGGCCTCGGGGAAGCGCAGGTCGTAGCAGATGAGGACGCCGATGCGCAGGCCGCCGACGTCGATCACGGCCGGGGCATCGGGCCCGGGGGTCGTGAAGCGATCGACCCCCAGGTAGGGGAGGTGCATCTTGCGGTAGGTGTAGCGCTCGCCGTCCGGCGTGGCGACCAGGGCCGCATTGAAGACCTCGTCCCCCTGCGCCTCGAGGGTGCCGCAGATGACCGTCATGCGGTGCACCTCGGCAAGCCCGACCAGGACGTCGTGGGCGACCGCTCCCGCGCGGCGGGCGACGGGACGCGCCTCCGCAAGCGAGCCGAAGGCGTATCCGGTGACGGCGGCCTCGGGGAGGACGGCGAGCATGGCTCCCGCGGCGGCGGCCTCGCCCACCGCCCGGCGGATGCGCTCGAGGTTGCCCTCGACCTCGCCCAGCTGGGGATCGATCTGGCAGGCGGCCACGCGAAGCGTCGGCATCGGTCCTTCCTTCCCGCTACCCTTCGCCGATGGCCCAACGACCCTGGCTGGTTCCGGCTGCCTTCATCTTACTCGGGCTCATCTGGGGCTCCTCCTTTCTGTGGATCAAGATCGGCGTGGAGGAGATGGACCCCGCCACGCTGGTGGCGTACCGGGTCAGCCTGGGCGCCCTGGCGATGCTCGTCTATGTGCGGCTGACCGGCGAAAGGCTCCCGCGAACGATCGGCGAGCTGGTTCCCATGGCCGCGCTGGGGATGATCGCGACCGCCCTTCCCTTCTTCCTGATCACCTGGGGCGAGCAGTACATCGACTCGGGCTCGGCGGCGGTCCTCAACTCGCTGACCCCGATCTTCAGCCTCATCCTGGCCGGCGCGATCCTGCACACCGAGTCGGTGACCCTGGTCCGGGTGGTGGGCCTGATGACCGGATTCGCGGGCGCGGCGCTGCTCGCCTCCCGCGAGTTCGCCCTGCGTGGCGACCCCCTTGCGCTGTTGGGCGTGGCCGCCGTCACGGTGGCCGCCATCGCCTACGCGCTCGGGGCCTCCGTCTCGAAGGCGATGGTGCACGGCACTCCGCGCAACGTGGTGGCGGCCGGCAACCTCACCTTCGGCGCGATCTACATCTGGGCGTTCACCCTGCTCACCGGGGCGAACCCCGCCTTCCCCAGCCAGGCGGACAGCATCATCTCGCTCCTGTGGCTCGGCCTGCTCGGCTCGTTCTTCGCCTTCGTCCTCCTCTACTTCATCATCGCCCACGTCGAGGCAACCGTCGCCACCATGGTGACCTACCTCTTCCCGGTGGTCGGGGTCACGCTCGGCGTTGTCTTCCTGAACGAGGTCCTCGACGCCCGCCTCGTGATCGGGACGGCCCTGGTCGTGGTCGGGATCGTGGTGGTGGGCCTTCGGTATGATCAGGTCGTGGGACTGGTCACCGGCTTGAGAGGCCGCCGATGAGCGGCTTCGACGAAGGGCCGCGCTGGCCGGAGCGCGACCTGCCCCGCCAGCCGGACCGCGAGACGCCACCGGAGCCGTGGCGACCGCGATGGCAGCCTCCCTACGAGCCTCCGCCCAGCGAGCCGGAACCCGAGCCGGAGCCTCCCCCCACCGAGCCAGAGCCCGAGCCGGAGCCACCGCCCAGCGAGCCGGAGCCCGAACCCGAGCCGGAGCCAGCGACGGCCCCGGAGTGGTGGCGACAGCGATGGCGGCCCTTCGAACCTCGGCAGCGGGAGCCAGAGCCTGAGCCTGAGCCACCGCCGCGGGAACCCGAGCCGGAGCCAGAACCGCCTTCCGAGCCCCACTACCAGCCCGCTCCATACGAAGAGCCCTTCCCGCCGGAGCCGGAGCCATACCAGCCTGAACCGGAGCCCGAGCCTGAAGCGGAACCCGAGCCAGAGCCGGAGCCGGAAGCGGAACCCGAGCCGGAGCCGGAGCCGGAACCGGAGCGAGACATGCAGGGCCCGGAGACCGAGTCCGCGCCATCGAGCACCTCCCTGGGCGGATCCGGCGACGATTGGGACCCGCGCCGCGACGGGGACCGGCGCCGCCCGACGACCGCTGAGCAGGCGGTTCCCTGGCTGATCGGCCTCCTGCTGGCCCTGACCGGCATCGTGGTCGTGCTGCTCGCGCTCATCTTCATCGGGCCCGATGGAGTGGCGGGCCTGCCGACGCCCTCCCCATCGGCTTCCGAGTCGGTTGCGGCCAGCCCGAGCGAGGCACCCGCCTCGACCTCGCCCTCGCCCAGCACAGCCCCGACGGCCACGCCCGCGCCCGCCTTCGGTGCGCTGGAGATGGTGTATCTGGGCCGGGCGACCGCCAATTCCCCGATCCGGCTCGCGCGCCGCGACTTCTCAACGACCGCCGACCCGGTCGTGATCCTCGAGAGCAGCAGCGGGGTCGGTGACTACACCTGGGCGCCCGACGGGCGCGTCGGTGCCGCGATCATCGCCGGGCGGGCGGTCTCGGTCGAGGCGGGCAAGGATCCGCGCACCCTGACCGATCCGGTCGACGCGCTGGTCTTCGCCGACGACTCGACCACGCTGTACGGCCTCCGGATCGTGCGGGATGGCACGAATGACCGGGCCGAGGTGCTGAGCATCGACTTCGCCAGCGGGGCGACGGAGATCATCACCACGATCACCTACGCCCACCCGGAGATCATCGCGGACCCTGCCCTCAAGGAGGCGCAGTTCGCCGACAACGGCGGCATCGTGCGCCTGTACGTGACCGTCGACGGCTACGTCGTGGCCTGGATCCTGGGGGCGCCCTCCGCCTACCGCATCGATCCGACCGACGGGACGTTCGCGCCGGTGGCGAAGCAGCCGACCCTCTGGTCGCCCGACCAGCAGAAGCGGGTCGATGTGACCGAGGCATCGGGCAAGACCACCCTCAGTCTGATGAACCGCAGCGGGGACTCGCAGGCCTCGGTCACCGTCACCGGGCTGGTCAGCCACGTGCGCTGGGCGGGCTCGAACAACGAGATCGTCTTCACCCTCGGCCGGCTCGTGGGTGGCGGGGTGCGGCAGGATCTCTACGTCTGGGACCTCGTCGACGGCAACGCCCCTTCGCCGCTCACCAGCAACGGCGCCTCGTTCGGCGCCGAATGGCTGGGCGTCCTCCAGAGCTGGGCGCCGTGATGCAGCAGATCGTCAACCCCATCGCGGTGGAGCTGGACGACACCGCCCGCTTGATGCGCATCCGCTGGGATGACGGCCACCTCGGCGAGTGGCGCTGGACCACCCTGCGCCGCGCCTGCCCGTGTGCCCTCTGCTCGGGGGAGGGGAGCATGCCGGGCATCGTCACCCTCGACATGGTCTTCACCGAGCAGCAGACGACCATGGAGCGGGTGAAATGGATCGGCCGATACGCCCTGGCGCCGATCTGGGCCGACGGCCACGACACCGGCCTCTTCACCTACACGAAGCTGCGCGAGCTGTGCGAATGCGAGGAGCACCGGGGGGCGTCCGCGTGAACGGGCCCGCCGGCCTGCTGCTGGTGCACGCCCATCCCGACGACGAGTGCTTCGGCACCGGTGGCCTGATCGCCCGCTCGATCGCCGAGGGGCGCCGCGTCGACCTGGTGGTGTGCACCGGTGGCGAGGAGGGCGAGATCCACGATCCGTCCCTCGATCCCGAAGAGGCGCGACCGCGGATGCGCGAGATCCGCGCCGCGGAGCTGGACTGCTCGGTCGCCGCGCTCCGAGGTGCCGGCCCCGGGCAGCTGAACGTGCACAGCCTCGGTTACCGCGACAGCGGGATGATGGATTCGGAGGCCAACGCACACCCGGCCTGTTTCTGGAAGGCGGACCTGGACGAGGCGGCGGGGCGGCTGGTATCGGTCATTCGCGAGGCCCAGCCGGCGGTGATGGTCACCTACGACGCCAACGGCAACTATGGCCATCCCGATCACATCAACGCCCACCGCATCGCGGTGGCGGCGATGCAGGCGGCCGCCGACCCCTCCCGCTTCACCGATGCGGGCCCCGCCTACTCCATCGCCAAGTTCTACGAGGTCGCGTTCAACCGGGACCGATGGTTCGCGGTCATGGCCGAGATGAAGGAGCGCGGCCTCAAGCTGCCGTGGGATTTCGACGCAGAGGCCGATGCCAGCGCCAATACGTCGGAGTCTGCCGAGGAAGAGTCCTTCGGCGTGCCGGAGGCGGAGATCACCGCCCAGGTGGATGTCGCTGCCTGGTCTCCCGCAAAGCTGGCCGCGATGGCGTGCCACCGCACACAGCGCCAGGACTTCGGCTGGCTGCTCGAGATGCCCGATGATCTCGCGTCGCGCATCCTGTCCCCGGAAAGCTTCGTGCTCACCCGCTGGCCGTACCGTGGGGTCGCGCCCGGCCTGCGCGAGGCGTCGCTGTTCGAGGGGATCGAGGAGGACTAGACCCGCTCCACGACGACGAGCGCGTTGCAACAATTTCCCCGTCCAGCTTGGCGGTTGGGCCCGCTGAGCGGGAACCGCCGCGCGGCAGGCTCCTCTTCCCAGAGAGCCCGCTCTTCGGTAAGGTCTCCCCCCATGGATCTCGCACCCCTCATCTGCTCGAACTGCGGCACGCCCAATGAGGCCGGCCGCAAGTTCTGCGCCGAGTGCGGCAGCGGTCTCGGCGTGGCCTGCAGCGTGTGCGGCACCCTCAACCCGGCGACGGTGAAGTTCTGCGGTGAGTGCGGCTCCCGCATGGCCGATGCCGCTGGCCCGGCCGCCAGCCCCGCGGCCAGCCCAAAGCCAAGCGCGGAGCGGCGGCTTGTGACGGTGATGTTCACCGACCTGGTCGGCTTCACGACCGCATCCGAGGCGCGCGACGCCGAGGAGACGCGCGAGCTGCTGACCCGCTACTTCGAGATGGCGCGCAGCGCAGTCGAGCGGCACGGCGGGACGCTGGAGAAGTTTATCGGCGATGCGGTGATGGCGGTCTGGGGAGCTCCCAGCGCTCACGAGGACGACGCCGAGCGCGCGGTCCGGGCAGCGATGGAGATCATCGCCGCGGTCCCGAGCCTGGGCGACGAACAGCATCCGATCCATGCACGCGCCGGGGTGCTGACCGGCGAGGCGGCGGTGACCATCGGAGCCACCAACCAGGGGCTGATCGCCGGCGACATGGTCAATACCGCCAGCCGGCTGCAGTCGGCCGCCGCGCCCGGCACGGTCCTGGTCGGGGAGGCAACCTTCCGTTCCGCATCGAACGCCATCTCGTTCGAGCCGGCCGGCGAGCAGTCACTGAAGGGCAAGGCCAGCCCGATTCCGGCATGGCGGGCGATCGCGGTCGTCGCGCGTCGCGGCGGATCGGGCCGGAGCGAGCTGCTCGAGCCGCCGTTCGTCGGCCGCGAGGAGGAGCTCCGCCTCCTCAAGGACCTCTTCGACGCCACGGCTCGGGAGCGCAAGTCGCGGCTGATCAGCGTCATCGGGGAGGCCGGCATCGGCAAGTCAAGGCTCGCCTGGGAGTTCGAGAAGTACCTCGATGGCGTGGTCGACACCGCCTGGTGGCACGAGGGCCGCTCCCCGGCGTACGGGGAGGGGATCAGCTACTGGGCGCTGGTCGAGATGGTGCGACGGCGCGCCGGCATCGGCGAGGGCGATGACGAAGGCACCATCCGCACTCGCCTCAACGCGATGCTGGAGCAGCACGTGCCCGACGCTGGCGAGCGGCGCTGGATCGCGCCGCGATTCGCCGGGCTGCTGGGGATCGAGGAGCTGCCGGCCGAAAGCCGCGAGGAGCTCTTCGCAGCCTGGCGCACCCTGTTCGAGCGGATGTCCGAGCAGGCGCCGGTGGTTCTCGTCTTCACCGACCTGCAGTGGGCCGACCAGGGGATGCTCGACTTCGTTGAGAACCTCCTCTCCTGGGCCCGATCGGCACCGATCTTCGTCGTGGCGCTGGCGCGCCCCGAGCTGGCCGAGCGGCGGCCCGATTGGGGGAATGGCGTCCGGACGCTCACCCGCCTCAACCTCGAGCCGCTGGCGGATGCGCAGATCGGGGAGATGCTGGAAGGGCTCGTCCCGGGCCTCCCACCAGCCGCGCTGCGCTCGATCGTGGGCCGCGCGGAGGGGATCCCGCTCTACGCCGTGGAGACGGTGCGGATGCTCCTCGACCGTGAGCTGATCGTGCCGGACGACGGCCGCTACCGTCTCACCGGCGACCTCGCCTCGCTGGGCGTGGCGGATACGCTCCACGCACTCATCGCGAGCCGCCTCGACGCCAACCGGCCGGAGGATCGCGCGCTGCTTCAGGACGCATCGGTCCTTGGCCAGACGTTCACGCTGGACGCGCTGGCCGCGGTGGCCGGCGAGGAGCCGGCGGCCCTGGGCGAGCGACTCGACCGCCTCGTTCGACGGCAGCTGCTCGCAGTGGACCGCGACCCGCGTTCGCCGGAGCGTGGCCAGCACGGGTTCGTGCAGGCGCTCGTGCGCGAGGTTGCCTACGCCTCGCTGGCACGCTCGGACCGCCGGACGCGGCACCTGGCCGCTGCCCGCCATGTCGAATCCCTCGGGACCGATGAGCTGGCCGGTGTGCTGGCAAGCCACTACTTGGCGGCATACCAGGCCTCGAAGCCGGGCGCCGAGGCCGATGCGCTGGCCGCCCAGGCCCGGATCTCGCTGCAGGCCGCGGCCGAGCGCGCTGCAGCCCTCAACTCCCACCGCCAGGCGCTCGGCTACTTCGAACAGGCGATCACCGTGACGTCGGATCCGGCCGAGCAGGCGATCCTCCATCTCCGCGCAACGGCGTCGGGGGAGATCACCTTCGACATGGATCGCGCCATGGAGCACGCCCAGGCGGCACGCGAGCTCTACCGTTCTTTGGGCGACCTGCCCGGCCTGCTGCGCGCCACGACCTGGCTCGGCCGCCACCAGACAAGTTCCAAGCTTGAGCCGCAGGCGATCGTCACCCTGGAGGAGGGGCTGCGCGACGGTGAGCCGATTGCCGACTCGCCCGAATTTGCGGCGCTGCTGGCCGAGCTGTCGCGGGTCTACATGATGACGAACCGGCACCAGGACGCGATCGCGACGGCCGACCGGTCACTGCAGCTGTCAGGCCGCCACGGTCTCGTGAGCCCGGTGGTCGAAGCGCTGGTGAACAAGGGGACGGCGCTGGAGAACGCCGGTCGGATCACCGAGGCAGCTGCAACGCTGAGGGGCGTGATCGCCGAGGCGGAACGCCACGGGCTTCCCCTGAGTGCGCTGAGGGCACGGAACAACCTGCTCGGCGCCATCTCCCCGGACGACCTGAATGCCTCGATGGTCCTGATCCACGAGGGATACGAGCAGTCGCTCCGACTCGGCCAGATTGGCTTCCTCCAGCAGTTTCTCTTCCTGCTGGCGGGCCAAGCCATCCAGATGGGCGATTGGGGAGCATGGATCGACGAAATGGACGCCATGGAGGAGGGCGAGCCACTTCATCCCTTCTACCAGGTCACCTGGGCCGAAGTGCGCGCTTATCTGGCGGCAGTGCGCGGTGACCAGGCTGAGGCCGATGCGCAGCTGGCGCGATCTGCCGCCGCGGCGCAGCAGCTCGACAGCCTGCTGGTGACCGCCAGCGAGGCGATGGCCGAATCGCAGGTCGCCCTCTACCGTGGCGAGTGGGCGCGATCTGCCCGGCGTGGCCTGGACGCCGCACAGGAGCAGAACTTCGGCGACGACGGCGCCAGAACCGCGTCGTTCGCCGCCGTGGCCGGCGCGCTGCCGGACGAGCTCGCGATGACGATCACCGCGCTCGGCGCCAACCAGCACAAGGGGCGCCTGGTGGAAGCGTCGTTCACCGCTGCCGAGGCGGGCCAGCTGGCGCGCAGCGGTCGGCTCGCCGAGGCGCGGGCCGGCTTCCGCCGCGCGCTCGGCCTCTTCCACGAGGGTGGAGACCTGCTCAGCGAGGCGACCATGGGACTGAACTGGGGACTGCTCGCCGGGGGACGTGACCCTGAGGCGGCCGCGGCGGAGAAGGCTGCCGAGGCCTTCTTCACCGAGCGTGGAGCCGCCCCCATGCTGGCCGACTACCGCGCCGCCTTCGTGCCCGTGGACGGCGGGCGCTCGGCCGCTCCCGCGCTGTCCGGTGCGGGCACCGCGGTCCGGAGCCCGGCCGCCAGGCCATGAGCATGGATTCTGCCCCGGTCATCTGCTCGAGCTGCGGCACTCCGAACCAGGCGGGCCGCAAGTTCTGCGCCCAGTGCGGCACGGCCCTCGGCGGGCCGTGCGCGGTGTGCGGCACCGTCAACCCGGCATCGGACAGGTTCTGCGGCGAGTGCGGATCGGCGCTGGACAGCGCTCCAGCCGCCCGCACAGCCACGGCCGGTGCGGAAGCCAGCGCCGAACGGCGGCTCGTGTCGGTCATGTTTGCCGACCTGGTCGGCTTCACGACCCTGGCCGAGGGGCGCGACGCGGAGGAGACGCGGGACCTCCTGACGCGGTACTTCGACGTTGCGCGCGGCGTGATCGAGCGCCACGGCGGGACGGTTGAGAAATTCATCGGCGACGCGGTGATGGCCGTCTGGGGAGCTCCCAGCGCTCACGAGGACGATGCCGAGCGCGCGGTGCGCGCCGCAATGGAGGTCGTGGCGGCCGTTCCCGAGCTGGGCGACGATGCGCACCCGCTCCAGGCGAGGGCCGGCGTCCTGACCGGAGAGGCCGCCGTCACGCTGGGCGCCGTCAACCAGGGGCTCGTGGCAGGCGACATGGTCAACACCGCCAGCCGGCTGCAGTCCGCGGCTGCGCCGGGGACGGTCCTGGTCGGCGAGGCGACCGTTCATGCCGCGGCGAACGCCATCTCGTTCGAGCCGGCAGGCGAGCAGGCGCTGAAGGGGAAGGCGCTGGCGATCCCCGCCTGGCGAGCGGTCGCCGTGGTGGCGCGCCGGGGCGGATCGGGCCGGGCAGCCACCCTCGAGCCGCCGTTCGTGGGCCGCGATGACGAGCTGCGCCTCCTCAAGGAGCTGTTCGACGCGACCGCCCGCGAGCAGAAGTCCCGGCTCGTGACGGTCATCGGCCAGGCCGGCATCGGCAAGTCGAGGCTCGCCTGGGAGTTCGAGAAGTACCTCGATGGCGTGGTCGACACGGCCTATTGGCACGAGGGACGCTCACCGTCATACGGCGAGGGGATCAGCTATTGGGCCCTGGCCGAGATGGTCCG
>DASYRA010000024.1:0-4785 GCA_036004845.1 Candidatus Limnocylindria bacterium | reverse complement strand
TCACTGACGAACAGCCCGAACCGGGCGATGCCGATCTCGGTCCCATGCCGAATCAACGGCTCGAGATGGTCGCCCTTCAGCAGCGCCTGCCATACCGTCAGCTGATGCGTCGGCTCGCCAGTCGCCACACGCCGCTCGACCACGACGCAGTCGCCGGCATCGAGCCGGCATCGGACCGCATTCCCCACGCCGTCCAGCAGCACGATCTCGCCGCCATCCGGAACTCGCAGCACCCGGGTGACCTGGTGGGCAATCCGTGCTGGCAATGGGAAGCGCTCACCATCCATCGCCGTCGGCTCCACGAAGAATCGATGCATCAGGCCAAGCCTATCGAGCCGGCCCGTGGCGGAGCTGGAGCGAAACCCACTCACCGTCGTCGAGGCGGCCCTCGAGCGCGAATCCCGCAGCGGTCAGCGCGGCAAGAACCTCGTCCGCGCGCGCGTCGATGATGCCGCTTGCGAGCAGCGTTCCGCCCGGGGCGGTATGCGCGGCAAGTGGCTCCGCGAGGTCGATCAGGACGGCAGCAACGAGATTTGCGAGCACCAGCTGGTAGGGCTTGGCCGCGGGTCTGGACGGCGGCGACCCGAGGTGGACGGTGACGCGATCGTCCAGATCGTTGGTTGCCGCGTTGGCCCGCGTCGCCTCGACCGCCAGCGGGTCCGTGTCGTAGCAGACCGCCCGCTCGGCGCCCAGGCGCAGAGCCGCCAGTGCCAGGATCCCGGAGCCCGAGCCAACGTCGAGGACGACCGGAGGCATCGGCGAGATGGCCTGGAGGAGGGTGAGGCAGCCGCGCGTCGTCGGGTGCAGCCCGGTGCCGAAGGCCATGCCGGGATCCAGGCGCAGGGCCACCTGATCGGGCCCGATCGGCTCATCCAGCCACGACGGCACGATCACCACCCGCCCAATGCGTTGCGGAACGTAGCCGGCCTTCCAAGCATCGGTCCAGTCCGCGTCGTCGACCGAACGGACCTTCAGCTCGCCGACCGGGCGGAGGCCGAAGGCCTGGAGATGCCACAGCGCTCGTTCGGTGGATTCGACTGCGGCGGGAGCGGCCTCGTCCTCGGGGATGTGGGCGGTGATCTCGTACGGCGCAGTCGGGTCCTCGCGGGCGGACAGCTCGTCCGCCGGATCCCGGATCAGCCGCGTGGGTCGAACCGCCGACCCCTGCCCGACGCGCCCGAGGATCTCGCTGACCGCCTCGATCGCCTCGTTGTCGCAGGTGACCGTCAGCTCCAGCCAACGCATCCGGGGCGAGCCGAGGCTAGCCGAAGAGGTCGCGGAGCCGATCGACGAGGCTGGGACCGCCCTTCGGCAGGACTGCGGGCGCGCCGACGTCGCCGAGCTCCTTCAGCAGCTCGCGCTCACGTTTCGAGGGCTTGGGCGGCACCACCACGGTCACGATCACGTGAAGGTCGCCGCGCCCGACGCCCCGCAGCCGGGGAACGCCGCGACCGCGCAGCCGCAGCTCGGTGCCGCTCTGGGTGCCGGCCGGGACCTCCATCGGCTCCATGCCTTCGACGGTCGGGATCTCGAGGGTGGCGCCCAGGGCTGCCTGCGGGAAGGTGACCGGCAGCTCGTAGAAGAGCTCGGTGCCGCGGCGCAGGAGCTGGGGGTGCTCACGCACGGTGACAGCCACGTAGAGGTCGCCCGGAGGGCCGCCGCGTGGACCGGCCTCGCCCTGCCCCTCGATCGCGATCCGCTGTCCCGACTCGATACCCGCCGGCACTTCGACACTCAAGGTGCGCTGCTCGCGGACGCGCCCGTCGCCGCGGCAGGTCGCGCAGGGCGTCGACACGATGCGACCCTCGCCGCCGCAGCGCGGGCAGGCGGTGATGTTCACCATCTGGCCAAGGATCGTCTGGCTGACGCGCCGCTTCTCGCCGGTGCCGTTGCACTCGGGGCACTTCTCCGGCTCGCTGCCCGGCTCGGCCCCGGACCCCTCGCACACGGAGCAGCGGACGAGGGTCGGGAAGCTGATCTCGCGGGTGACGCCGGAGACCGCCTCGCCGAACTCGATGGTCAGGTCGTAGCGCAGGTCCGCCCCGGCCACCACACGCCGGCGGCCCCGAGTGCCGGCGGGGGCCCCACCGAAGAACGCGTCGAAGATGTCGCCGAACGGGCCGAATCCACCGCCGAAATTGCCCTCGAAGCCCCCGGCCCCGACTCCGTCGACGCCGCTGTGGCCGAACATGTCGTACGCCGTCCGGCGCTGCCGGTCGGAGAGGACGCGGTACGCCTCGTTCAGCTCCTTGAAGCGCTGCTCGGCGCCGTCGGAGGAGTCGATGTCCGGGTGATGGCGCTGTGCGGCGCGCCGAAACGACCGCTTGATCTCCTCGTCGGAGGCATCGCGCGGGACGCCCAGCACCTCGTAATAGTCGCGCTTGACCGCCATAGGGCGCGGATTATAGCGATTGGCACTCTGCTGTTCGGAGTGCCAGCAGGTTCGGGCTCAGTTCGGGCGGATCACCACGGTCGAGGCGATCTTGTCGTGCCAGCCCTGCTTCCGCGAATCGAAGGCGGCCCAGATGAGGCCGATGAAGATCGGGATGGCCGCGATGATGAAGCCGACATACCGCAGCAGCCCGCGGACGGGATCGATCTTCTTCCCGTCGGCGACGCCAACCACCTGCATGTTGAACGGCATCATCCCGACGGTCTGCCCACGCCAGGACCAGAAGCCGATGAAGTACGCCAGTCCAACGAGGGTGCCGATGGCGTTCGCTGCTGCGTTGATGTGGAAGGTGGCGTTTGCGCCCGTGCCTGTCACTTCGATCTGCGGCCCCCAGAACGGTATGAGGGCGCTGGTGAGCAGCCCGAGCGCGATCGCGTCGATGAGGAAGGCCAGGAATCGGACCCAGAAGCCGGCGTAGTGCCAGCCGGGCATCGGACCCGGGCGGTTGCTCGGCGCTGGGGGCGGAGGAGCGCTCCAGCCGGATTGCTCGGGGGCGGGCGGAGCCGGCGGATCGGGCGGTGCGGCTTGGTCGGTCATTCGGATCCCTCCTTTTCGTTAAGTACGGGTCCATTGTACGAAGTGCCCATCCGCGGGCCGCTGCTAGCATCGCGCCCGATGTCTGCGCCGCTCCCCGACCTCCGCATCGCGGCCGACCACGCCCGCCGATTCCTGGTCCGCCGCCACCTGCTCGACCCGCCGCGCGCCCTGCCGGCGAAGCCGGAATCGGTGCTGCGCGTGATCGATCGGCTCGGCAGCCTGCAGTTCGACCCGCTCGAGGTGCCCGGCGCGCGCAACCATGATCTCGTCCTCCATGCCCGGGTCGCGGGCTACCGCCGCGAATGGTGCGAGCGATGGCTGTACGGGAAGGATCGGCGCCTGATCGAGCTCTACAACAAGAGCCTGAACATCCTCCCGGCCGATGAGCTCCCCTTCTACCGCATCGCCTGGACCTCCGGAGCGTTCCGATACGAGGACTTCCTGAACGAGCATGCGGCCCTCGCCAACCGCATCCGCGACCACATCCGCGAAAACGGTCCGGTCTCCACCGCCTCGTTCCGGGACGTCGAGGATCGCATCCAGTGGTGGTGGGACAACGATCCCTCGACCTCCACCAAGGCGGCGCGGGCGTTGATGGAGGCGCTGTTCGTGATGGGCGAGCTCGGCATCTCGCGCCGCGAGGGGAACCGCCGCTTCTACGACCTCATCGAGC
Organism: Candidatus Limnocylindria bacterium; assembly: GCA_036004845.1. Taxonomy (GTDB): domain Bacteria; phylum Chloroflexota; class Limnocylindria; order QHBO01; family QHBO01; genus CF-167. Next base: position 1,123 of record DASYRA010000024.1, on the reverse strand, counting down.
GCCTCGTCCCCGCCACGCTGCTTGGCACGCACGCGAGCGAGGAGGAGCAGCTGCGCCATCGGCTCCTCAGCCGGCACCGTGGCGTCGGGCTGATGGGGGTGGGCGGCGCGGGCGAGCTGGTGATGGGCACCGGCAAGGCGCCGGACCGGGCGCGGATAGTCGCGGCGCTGGTCGAGGAGGGCGTCCTCATTCCGGCTGCGGTCGAGGGCTTCCGGGAGGTCCGTCACGTCCTGGCCGAGGAGCTTCCGATCCTCGAGGCGAGCGCGAATTCGCGGACGAGGGCCACGCCATCGGTGGCCTTCATTGCGCCCCTGGATCACCTGATGTGGGACCGACGCCTGGTCAAAGGGCTGTTCGGCTTCGACTACATCTGGGAGGTCTATATCCCCGAGCCGAAGCGGCGCCACGGCTACTACGTCCTGCCCATCCTCTTCGGCGACCGCCTGGTGGGCCGGATCGAGCCTCGGTATGAGCGCGCATCACGCACCCTGCGGATTGCCGGCATCTGGTTCGAGGATGGCTTCGGGCCGATGGAGGAGCCGCATTTCGTCCCCGCCCTGGCGACTGCGCTCGAGGCGTACCGCGAATTCGTCGGCGCGGGCTCGGTCACCTGGCCGCGGAGCTCATCTGTGCGCGCTCTGGTGGACGCCGTTGGTCGTTTGAGCCGGTGAACCTCGACCGCGTGGCAGCGGACAAGTGCGGGCGCCCTCCTCCGGCGCCAACAAGCACCACTTGTGCATCGACGCCGATACCCGCGTTCCCGCGCGGTGGCACAAGTGACAGTTGTGAATTCGTGTCAGAGCGACCCCATGCGCGCGGATGCACAAGCACCACTTGTGCGGGCGAGGATCAGCGCGACGTTGGACGGCGGCCGGCCTTCTCGGCGGCGGCATATGCAGCGTCCTGCACCGCTTGCCGGTTCGCTTTGTAGTCATCGTTCTTGGTGACAGCCTCGGCGACGTACGCACTGACCGCCGCCTCGTCAATCTCCTCGTCGAACTCGAAGTCCCAGGACATGAGCACGGAGGTGCCGGCACGGAGAACCTTCTTCGGGTCGTCCAGCATCACGCCGTACAGGAAGTTGAGCGCGACCCTTCTGCGGCCGGAGTTGATGGCGCAGACG
>DASYRA010000023.1:0-16947 GCA_036004845.1 Candidatus Limnocylindria bacterium | reverse complement strand
TCCCGGCGGTCAGCTTGTCCCGGATGGCGGTGAGCAGCTGCTGCTGTCGATCGGCCCGGGTGAAGTCGTTGTCGCCCGCCCCCTTCCGCGAGCGGACGAAGGCCAGCGCCATGCGTCCGTCCATGTGGTACGTCCCCGGCTCGATGAAGAAGCCGACGCGCTTGTCGTACTCGTCGTTGTAGCTGGGGTCGCGGATCGCCTTCAGGACGGTGATGTCCACGCCGTCGATGGAGTCGACGGTCGCCTTGAAGCCGAGGAGGTTGATGGCCGCAAAGTAGTGGATGGGGATGCCGAGGAGCTTCCCGATCGTCGCCTTGAGGGTGCCCACGCCGCCGAGGGGGAAGGCATCGGGATGGGCGCCCGCGTAGACCATCAGCGAATTGAGCTTGCGGTTGAAGAGGGTGCCGTCGGGGAGCGGCGCGCCGTAGAGGTCCCTTGGGACCGAGATCATGGCCGAGGCATCCCCGTCCGGGTCGAGGCTCACGACCAGCATCGTGTCGGTCAGGGCGGTGGTCCGCCCGGGAGCGCTGTCGACCCCGACCAGGAGGATGTTGACGCGCTCGCCGCCACCGACATCGGGCTGACCCGAGGGCTCACCGGAGGATCCAAAGTCGAACGAGTCGTGAAAGCCGGTCCCGCCGAGGGCAACCGAATCGAGCGTGTCGATCGCCTTGGCCGCGTAGTAGGCGGGCACGCCGTGCATCGCCAAGGTGGCCGCCACCAGCAGCGCCGTGACCCAGGTCGCGCGGCTCCGGAACGTGGGGCGCGCCCAGTGGGCGTGCGCCTGCATCACCGCGATGAGGCGCCAGGCCAACAGCACCGCGTCCATCACGATCAGTCCGATCAGGAACCGGAAGTCAAAGAGGCGGGCGAGGACCTGCGACGACCCGAGCGCCAGGACCACGACGATCAGGGCGACCAGGATGACGATCGGGGCAGCCAGCAGCAGCGCCAGCCAAGCCTCCCCGTTATAGGCCTGCCCCAGGCCGGGGAACAGAAATGAGAGGAACGCGGCGAGCGATGCCCGCGGCCCGGAAGGCGGCGGGCCGTAGCGTTCAGCCGGAGCTTCGTCCACCTGACAATGGTGCCACGGTTGGCGCCGGGGCGACCGGTTAGGATCTGGGGATGCAGTTCCTGCGTCGCTTCAGCCGCCGTCAGATCGCGGCTGGGGCGGCGGCGGCGGTCGTGGTCCTCGGCATCGCCACCTGGCTCGTGCTCGGCCTGGTGCTGAGCCCGGAGCCGCTCCCATCGCCATCGCTGACCGCATCGCCGAGCGCATCTCCGTCTCCCTCGCCGAGCCCATCACCCACCCCCGCGCCAACTCCGGAGCCAATCGCCTGCCCCCTGAACGGACTGCCGGTGGACGATCCCCTGGTCCTGGACCGCGTGGCGATCGCGGTCCAGATCGAGAACCATCCTCTTGCCCGCCCGGCACGCAACCTCTCCAACGCGGACATGGTGGTCGAGGCGCCGGTCGAGGGCGACACAACCCGCTTCAGCGGCATCTTCCTGTGCCGCCCCACGGTCGGGCTGACCGGACCGATCCGCAGCGCGCGCTACTACGAGATTGACCTGTGGCAGGACCTCGGCATCCTGCCGGTTGGCTTCGGCGCCAGTAACGGCGCCCTGTCACGCTTCGCCGCTGCGGGGATGCCGTACGTCAACGGGATCACCGGGTCCTGGCCGTGGTTCAAGCGCGCCGGCACCAATCCGGCGCCCCACAACCTGTACGGCGACATGGAGGCGCTGCGAGCGGCGATCGGCCAGGGAGGGGCGATCGATCGGCTGGTGGCCCTGGTTCACCCGTTGCGCCCCTGGTTCACCTTCGACGCCGACGTGGCGCTGCCGCGCGGCCACGCCGTTGCGGCGTTCGAGATGCGGACGAACAGCTACTGGCGCTTCGGGTGGACGTGGAATGAGGCGGACGCCCTGTGGACCCGCCAGGACGTCGGCAAGACGGTGATTGACGAGGTCACCGGTGACGCGGTGACCGCGGCGAACATCATCGTGCAGCGCGTGGAGCAGGAGGTCGTCCTCGGCGACCCCGATCCGGGCGGGAACGCACGACGCCTTCAGCACCTGGTCGGCGAGGGCGACGGGACTCTCTACGCGCAGGGGAAGGCGATCGCCCTCCACTGGGAGCGACCGACCATCGCGGATGGCACGCATTGGACCTACGTGGAGAGTGGGGAGCCCGTGATCCTTCCGCCGGGCGTGGTCTGGTGGGAGATCATCCCGATCACCGCGTCGGTGACCGAGTCCTAGGAGGACGGCTCCCGGTCGGCTCGTGACGAGGTCGGGCTGGACAGGAACGCGTCCATCGCCCTGCGGATCTGGTGGTCGGGATCCATGTTGCGCCGCGCGGCGGCGATCTGGCGGCGAACGTCCGCCGGATCCGGCTCGTCCTCGCCGTGGCCATCGTGGTGGGAGCCGTTGGTCGTGGCCGCCTCCACCGTGAAGGCCGCCGCAGTCGAGGGCGGCGGGGTTGCCGGGGCTGCCGGGGGCGCGGGCTCAGCGGCGGGCTCGGGCGGTGCGACCTCGCTCGGCGCCGGCTCGCTGGTCTCCTCGGGAGCGGCCAGCAGCTTGTGCGGGACGCGCCGCGGGCGTGGATTGCCGCTGATCTGGTTCTTGCCGAGCGACTTCGCCTGGTACATGGCTCGATCGGCCGCAACCATCAGCTCCTCGCTCGACAACCCATCCTCGGGATGCGAGACGAGGCCGATGCTGACACTGGTCGCCGAGGCATCGGTCGCCAGAGACTCCCCGATCTGCTCGACACCCTCGCGGATCTTCTCGGCCACCACGTATGCACCGATGAACTCGGTCTCGGGGAGCAGGATCAGGAACTCGTCACCGCCGTAGCGATAGGCCGAGTCGACCGCGCGGATCGATCCGGTGATCACCCGACCCACGGCACGCAGCACCTCGTCGCCACGCAGGTGGCCCAGCGAGTCGTTGATGGCCTTCAGCCCGTCGAGGTCCACCATCAGCACGCAGAAGCCGCGGCTGCTGCGCCGGGTTCGCTGCACCTCCTGCTCCAGGGTCGGGAAGAGGTGTCCGCGATTGAAGAGGCCGGTCAGGGCGTCGGTCTGCGACAGCTCCAGGACCTTGGCCCGGACGCGACGCTCGGAGCTGGCGTAGACCCCGGCGAGGTAGGCGAGCAGCCAGAGCGAGCCCAAGTTGATGGCCACGCGGAGCAGGTCGACGCCGCTGGCGGTCTGGTCGACGTCAAGGAGCAGCTGGCCGAGGTAGGCCACCGAGGCGGCCGCCGTCACCAGCAGCGCCAGCCGGGTCCCCATCGTCAGGGCCACGGCCACCACCAGCAGGTGATAGGTGAAGACGAACGGCGAGGTCGCCCCATCGGTCAGCCACACCAAGCCGGTGGCCAGGGCGAGGGCCGCGACGACCTCGAGCGCGACGGCGGCCCGGCCGCGCCAGCGGCGCGGAAGCATCTCGTGAAGCACGACCACCAGGACTACCGCCGCCCCGCCGAGCGCGTAGATGGCCGAGCGGTTCGTCGTGAACGAGTTGGAGATACCGATTCCGACGAGCACCCCGGCGATCGCCACCCACCAGACGACGCGGACGACTGCTTCGTGCGACGGGGTCACCGGCGTCGTCTCCGCGGCCGAATCATCGGCCATGGCGACCGCTGCGGAGGCTGGAAGGCTGGTCCGCTCCCCCCATCCTCGGAAGACTGCCACGAGCGCCCCCATGCCGACGAGCGCCGCGAGCCCGCCGGTGACGAGGATGAAGATCGTTTCTGTTGTCACATTCCTCACTCAGGCGCGTCTTGTTGCGGTGGTTGCGCCTGCATGCGCCGATGACCGCCTCCCCAGCTAGTCTAGGGTCTGGGCGGAGGTGCGCGCAAAGGTACTAACCCCACCGGAACGACCTTCCGTGGCTTCCACGCACCACGTGGCCAAAAGGTACCAGGGCGCTCCCGCGAGGGCGTTCTTGCTAGGATGTCGCACCGCCCGCACGACGCACAGTTCGCCTCGAGGTGCCCACGACGCAACGGCCGCAGCCACGAAACGCCGGTCTGGCAGCCTTCCTCTCGTTCCTCTTTCCCGGGGTTGGACAGGCCTACGCCGGCGCCCGCCGCTCGGCGGTCCTCTTCGCCGGTCCCGTGGTGCTGCTCGTGCTCGCCCTGCTGGCCGCCCGTCTGCTCCTGATCGATACCCTCCGGAACGAGGTCCTCTCGGCGGGATTCCTGACCGCCGCGCTGCTCGTCAACGTCGGCCTGATGGTGTGGCGCCTGGCGGCGATCGCGCACGCCGGCCTGGCCACGCGGCCATCGATCCGCGATCGACGGACGCCGCTGCGAGGCATCTCGATCCTCTTGATCGGGATCCTGCTGGTGACCACGGTGGGGATGCACGCGGCGGCCGGCTCGCTGGTCGGGAACCTGAACAGCACCCTGGGGCAGGTCTTTGGGGGCGAGGTCCCGGGCGCCTCCGGAGGGCCGGGACCCGGTCCGCTCAACCAGCCGCAGTACCGCTGGAACGGGACGGAACGGATCAGCTTCCTCCTGCTCGGCATCGATTCCGGGGTGGGACGCGAGGAGGCGTTGACCGACACGATCCTGGTGGTGAGCGTCGACCCGGTTGCCCGCACGGCGGTGATGGTCTCGGTCCCCCGCGACACGGGCTATGTGCCGCTGCCGGATCGGTCGATCTACCCCGACGGCATTTACCCGCGCAAGATCAACGAGCTGTCGACCGAGGCGAGCAACTCCCCGTGGCTCTGGTGCCCCGATCTGCCATCCGGCGTCGCCACTGCGTGCGGGCTCCGGACCCTGGAGCGGTCGATCGGCCTCTACCTCGGGGTTCCGATCCAGTACTACGCGACGGTCGACCTGCAGGGCTTTGTCGACCTGATCGACGCGGTCGGCGGCGTGACCCTGTGCCTGGACGGAACCATGGTCGACCCGGAATACGGGGGCCCGACCTGGCAGGGCGTCGGGATCGAGCTGCCGGCCGGCTGCCATCACTACGACGGCGTTCACGCCCTGGCCTACGCGCGCATTCGCAAGGGCTGGATCGAGCTGCCGGACGGCACCCGTGAGGAGCAGAACGACTTCAAGCGAGCGGAGCGGCAGCAGACGCTCCTGCTGGAGCTGCGCAGGCAGTTCGCGGGGGCGGATCTGCTCTTCGAGCTGCCCGAGATCCTGGCGGCCATCGGCCGCACGGTTGAGACCGATTTCCCGCGGTCCCTCGCCGGCGACCTGGCCAGCCTCCTCCCATTGATCACCGGACCCGATATCGATCGGGTCGTCCTCTCCTGGCCCGATTTCGTCGACCTCCCGGTTGCTCCGCTCGTCAACTACCTGCTGATTCCCCGGCGGGACGACGTCCGGGCAGGGATGAAGCGCCTCTTCGGACCGGATCTCGAGGGCTGGTATCTCGGCGGCTACGCCACTGGGCCGCCCGACAGCTCATGACGGGCCGCCGCCTGCTGCTGCTCTCCATGTACCCGCTCGACCGCGGCCTGTGGGGGGCGACCACCCGCATCACGCACCTTCGCGACGCGCTCTCGCGGAGAGTGGACCTCGACGTCGTGTCGGGGAGACCGGCCAGGCGGGCGGGCGCACTGGCCCGCTACGTCGCCGGGGGCAGGCTGCGTGGCCTGGCTGGCATCTACGTCGAAAACGCAACCAGCCTCCCCCGCCCGGCCGATCTGGCCTTTCTGGCGATGGCGCGGGCCCTGCGAATCCCGGTCCTGACCTACCTGCGCGACGCGCAGCAGCTCTTTCCGGAGTACTACGCGGCCCGCTCCCTGAAGCGGCGCGCCTCTCGGGCCCTCTTCCTGCCCGCCACACGAGCGTTGATGCGCGTCTCGACGACGGTCGCATTCCCCTCACGCGGGCTGGCGGCGGCCATCCTGGGCAACGAGCGGAGGGCACGGCTGGCGCACCTGCTGCCACCCGGGGCGCGGATGGCGGACGCGCCCGCGGTGGACCCCGCGGCACGAAGCCTCCTCTTCGTGGGCAGCCTGCGCTACCCCGCTCACGGCGGCGCGATCCTTCGCGAGGCCATGGAGCTGGTGCGCGCGCGGGGCATCGACATGACGCTGGTCTGCGTCAGTCGTGCGGGTGAGGAGCCGAGCGACGCACCGCCAGCCTGGATGCGCGTGGTCCGGGCCGAGGGGCCGCAGATCGATGCGCTGCTGCCCGAGGTGCTGGCGAGCATCACGCCTCGACGCAGAACTGCCTACAACGACCTCGCCGTCCCCATCAAGGTCATGGAATACCTGGGCTACGCGCGACCCATCATCGCGACCGATGCGACCGAGACTGCGGCGATCGTTCAGGCGGCCGCCTGCGGCATCGTGGTGACCGATACGGCTGACGGGCTTGCGGAGGGGATCGCTGCGGTTGCCTCGTCGCCCGCATCGCAGATCGTGCAGTGGGGTGCCGCGGCCAGGAGGGCGGCCGCTGCCAATTCGTGGGATTCGCGCGCGGGAGCCATCCTCGACCTGCTGGGGATCACGACGTGACCAGCGCCGCGTCAGCTGGGCGCCAGACGCCCAGCGCCGCAATCGGCGTTGCGCTGGCGATGGTCCTCACCGCGCTGGTTGGCATCGTTGGGTCGCACCTCGCGATCTCGCTCTTCATCGGCGCCGCGGGCCTGCTGGTCGCAGAGGCCGCCCTTGCCAGCCTGCGCTGGCCACGTGCCGTGCTGGTCGGAGTTGTGCTCAGCCCCATCCTGGATCGATACCTTGTGCCGGGCCTGCTCGCCCCCGATGCCGAGCTCCTGGCGCACTTCCTGTCGGAGGCACTCCTGCTCGCGGTTGGCGGCGCCCTGCTGGTCCAGGCCGCGCGGGCGACCTCGCTCCGGAAGGCCCTGGATCACCCAACCGTGCGCATGACCCTCCTCTTCATCGTGCTCGCCGTCATCTCCGCGGCGATCAACGCGGTCCCGGTCGGCCAGGCGCTGGCCGGCATCGGCTTCACCGTCGACGCGGTCGCCCTCTTCGTCCTGGCCCGGCTCGTGGGTTTCAGCACGCGGCAGGCGGCCGTCGCCATCGGCGTCCTGCTGGGACTGGTCGTGGCGGGCGCGCTGGTGGCGATCGGGCAGGCCGTCCTCTCCCCGCACCTGCTCGGGCTGCCGTCGCTTCCCGGCCGCTTCGGGGAGCTCTATCGGCTCGCGTCCTTCTTCGGCGATCCGAACACCTTCGCAGCCTTCCTGTCGGCCTCGGTTCCGTTCGCCCTCTTCGGCGCCACCGGTCTGCGGACCACGCGCAACCGTCGCATCGCGCTGGCCGTGGCGTTCGTCCTGGTCCTCGCCCTGTGGCTCTCCTTCTCGCGTGGCGGCTGGCTGGGGGCCGTCGTCGGGTTGGGCACCGCAGCCCTGATCGTCGACCACCGCGCGCTGCGCATCGGCGCCCTGGTCGTGGTGGTCGCCCTGCTCGTCGCGCTCGTGATGCCGCGCAACGTGCTGTGCTCTGAATGCGAGGATCGTCCGGACCTGATCGGATCGACCTTCGGCCGCGTCGGCACCGTGGGCGGCGGCGGCGACCTGCGCGTCCTCTTCATCCTCAACGGCCTCCCCATCGTCGCCGACCACCCGGCGCTCGGCGTCGGGCCGGGGATGTATGGAGGAGCGGCCGCCGACATCTTCGACACGCCGGTCTACGCGCGCTACGGGACCGATGAGCTGTTCGTCAACCCGACCCAGCGCACGGTCGACGACTTCTGGCTGCACCTCCTGGTCGAATCGGGCCTCTTCGGGCTGCTGGCCTACCTGGCGATGGTCGCGGCGGCGCTGCGCCCGATCCTTCGCCGCGCGCGCGGACTGCCTGGGCTGCGAGGCGTGGCACTGGCGGGCATCAGCGGAGCCGTCATCGGCCTGGCCGTCAACGCGCTGACCACCATGCTGCTCGAGGCGAACAGCGTCGCCTTCCTGTTCTGGTTCCTGCTCGGGATCGGCTCTCAGCTGGCCGTCACGCCAGGGCCTGACGCGGCCGACAGCTCGCTCCTCGGGGCGGCCGTCTAGAACTGGCGGCCGGTGACGATCTGCCAGAGGGTGCGGCCGATGAGCCGCAGGTCGCCGCCGAAGGAACGGCGATCGATGTAGGCGAGGTCCAGGACGACGCCCTCGTCGAAGCTGACGCGGCCCCAGGCGGTGGCCTGCCACAGCCCCGTCATCCCCGGGATGACGGAGAGGCGGCGGAGGTGCCACGGCTCGTACACCTCAACCTCGTAGGGGATCGGCGGACGCGGGCCGACGAGGCTCATCTCGCCGCGCACGATGTTGATGAGCTGCGGCAGCTCGTCGAGATGCGAACGGCGCAGGAAGGCGCCGAGCCGGGTGACGCGCGGGTCGGCGGCGATGGGGAGCCAGACCTCCTCGGCCGAGCGGGCACCGGGGTCGCCGCGGATCAGCTCGCGGACGTGATCGCGGTGTCGTTCCTCCTCCGCAGAGCTGAACATGCTCCGGAACTTGTAGAGGGTGAAGGGCCGCCCGCCGAGCCCCAGCCGCTCCTGCCGGAAGAGGACCGGGCCTCGCGATTCAAGCTTCACGGCAATCGCGACGAGTGCCAGGATCGGTGAGGCGAGGACCAGTCCCAGGACGGACGTGGCGAGGTCGAGGCTGCGCTTGGCGACCCGATAGCCAAGCGGTGTCGGCGCGGTCGGGACGACCAGCGACGGGGCTCGCGACATCGGCTCGGTCGACTCCTCGGTGAATGAATGGTCGGGGCGGCCCGATTCGAACGGGCGACCTCCTGCTCCCAAAGCAGGTGCGCTACCAGGCTGCGCTACGCCCCGACGCGGTGATGCTAGCGTGCCAGCAGCCGCTCGACGATCGCGAGGTAGCGCTGCGCCTGCTCCGCCCACTCGTACTGCGCCTCCTGGCGGTGCGCCTCCGCTCCGAGGCGGGCCGCGGCGACCGGGTCGGCCGCGAGCGACTGCAGCGCCGCCGCCAGGGCGTCGGGGTCGCCGCCGGGGACGTAGGCGATCGCGTCGGCGGTGAAATGCGCGCGAATGGTGCCGAGGTCGCTGGCCACGATCGGGATCCCCATGGCCGCGTACTCCAGCAGCTTGGTCGACAGCGAGTACTGCATGTACGGCTCCGGCAGCGAGGGGATGACCCCGACGTCTGCCGCGGCGATCAAGGCGGGCAGCTCATCGATCGGAACCGGCCCATTGAGGTGGACGCGGTCGCCGGTGCCGGTCCGAGCCACGACCGCCTCGAGCTGGGAGCGGTACGGCCCGTCGCCGTAGATGTCGGCTCGGATCGGCAGCCCGGGGCCGATGCGGCCGACGGCCTCGATGAGCACCTCGAGGCCGTAGATGCGCTGCAGGTTGGAGTGGTGGATGAGGCGCAGCTCACCATCCTCCATGAACGGGCGACGCGGGTAGCGTCCGGCGTCGAAGAGCTCGGTGTCGGCGCTGTTCATGACCACCGAGATCTTGTCGGGGGGGACGCCGCGCGCGATCGACAGCTCCCGGAGCGGCTCGTGGACGGTGATGATCTCGTCCGCCACCCAGGCCGATGCCCTCGCGGCACCGGCAACGGCCGGCAGCAGCGGCTGCAGGGCGCGATGGGCGAACCGGTCGCGGAAGAACTCGGGCATGTCCTCGTGCAGGTCGAGGAGGAGGGGGACGCCACTGAGCTTGAGAGGTGCCGCGGCGAACGCCAGGAAGTCCGGCAGGGTCGCGACCTGCACCAGCCGGTACCGACGGCGCCCGTGCTCGCGCGCCAGGCGTACGGCGGCGATGCCGGCGAAGGCCAGGTACTCGGCCAGGTGCCCGGCGAATCCGGTGAACGCCCGGTGCACCGGCAGCCGAACGACGCGGACGTCGCGAACCCGCTCCTCGGCGGACTCGTCGCGGCCGCGGAGGCAGAAGAGGTCGACCTGGTGCCCGGCCGCGACCAGCGCATCGGTCTGGCGCCGGAGACGCGGGTCTCCCGGGAAGACCGCGTGCGCGACCATGGCCAGCCGGCTCACCGTCCCTTGACCTCGTTCCAGAGGGCGTCCTTGGCATCCGCGGAAAGCTCCACCAGGACTTGGCCGCGGTCGGCGGCAAGCGCCTCGACTCGCTCGTAGCGGTCGATCCAGCGGCGGTTGGCGCTGCGCAACGCCTCCTCCGGGTCGAGCTTCAGCCAGCGGGCCAGGTTGACCGCCGCGAACAGCACGTCGCCGAGCTCATGGAGGCGGGCGTCGCGCCCGGCCTCGCCCTCGATCGCACCGGCCTCGTGGAGCTCCGCAAGCTCCTCGGCGACCTTCTCCCAGACCCCCTCGATCGCGGGCCAGTCCCAGCCGAGCGATGCCGCGCGCTCCTGGATCTCGCGGCTGGCGGCGAGCGCCGGCAGTGCGCGGGCGATCCCGCTGAAGGCTGACGGGGGGCCGCCCGCCTCGTGGCGCTCAGCCGCCTTGATCGCCTCCCAGTTGCGAAGCACCTCCTCCGCTCCGCTGACCTCGAGGTCGCCGAACACGTGTGGGTGGCGTCGGATGATCTTGGCCCCCAGCGTGCGATAGACATCGGTCAGGTCGAAGGCTCCGTCCTCGGCGGCCAGCTGGGCGTGGAGGATGATCTGCAGGAAGAGGTCGCCCAGCTCCTCGGCAAGATCCTCCGGGGTGCCGCCCTCGATGGCATCGACCGTCTCGTACGCTTCTTCCAGCACGAACGGGCGGAGCGTGGCGTGCGTCTGCCTGCGATCCCAGGGGCAGCCGTCGGGTGCCCGCAGGCGAGCCGAGATGGCTGCCATGCCGTGCGGGGAGGCAAGGTTGTCGAGCGGCGCGAGGGCCGGGATGACCCAGTCGCGGGCCGTCAGCTCGTCGTCCGTCAGGCTCTCGACCGGCCGCGGCGTCCCGTTCGGGAGGGGCTGGAGCAGATGGGCAGGCGGATAGAGCGCGAGCAGCACCTCGCGAGCCCCGTTGCGCGCATGACGCCCGGCCAGGACGGGGACCGGTTCAACCCCGGCGGGCTCGGCGAGCAGCACCACGGGCAGCGAGGGATCGAACGCGATCGACGCCAACCGCCGGGCGGAGACCACCTGCACGCCGTCGCCCGGGTCGAGTCCCGCCGCGGCGAGGAGGCGGTCGACGCTGCGGGACGCCTTCACGCCCGGCCTATCCGGGGACAGCGACGAACTGGGGGTCCGTCCAGGTGTCGGCGCCATCGCGGATCTCGGTCAGCCAGAGGGTGAATCCGCTCTGTCGCACCGAGGCCAGCTGCTTGGGCGAGACCCAGCGCAGGTCAGAGGTCGCCAGGAGCTTGAAGATGTAGATCCCGGCATCCGTCTTGAGCGGGTCGCTGATCTGGTCGGGGGTGGTCAGGTCGAAGATCGCGTCGATCCGCTCCCTCTCGAACTGGTACGGGATCACCCAGCCGAGATCGCCGCCCTCGGCAGCACTGGTGGGGTCTTCGCTCAGGTCCCGGGCGGTCTGGGCGAACTGCTCCGGGTGCTCGCGCAGCCGGGCCACCATCTCGTCGGCCTCGACGTCGACGGTGATCCGCTCCCCGGTGACCTGGATGACGTGATAGCCGAACTCGGACCTGACCGGCTCGCTGATCTCGCCGATCTCGAGCTTGTCGATCGCGTCCTCGAACTCAGGAACGAACTGCGACGAGGCGGGGTCATACCAGCCCACGTCCCCGCCCTTGGTTGCACTGCCGGTGTCATCGCTGTCCTTGGCGAGCTCGTACCAGTTCGCGTCCGGCTCACTGGCCTCGGCCCGGAACGTCTGGGCGCGCGCGAAGGCGGCGGCCCACTCCGCGTCGCTCGCGCCTGACTGGTCCGCCTCGCCCGGGAGCGCTTGCGCGAGGAAGTGCCTGACCCGTCGCTGCGCTGTCGGGATCCCCTGCTGGGGGGCGATGAAGATCTGCGCGACCTGGCGCTGCGGCTGGTACGGGAGCATCACCGAGTTCGTGAAGTAATCCTTGAAGGCGGCCTTGAGGAGCTCGCCGCGAACGTAGAGGCGGTACTCCGCGTCGGTCACGCCCGCGGCGGAGAGGAGATCAATCAGGCGCTGGTCGGGGCCCTCCGCCTTGCGGTCGTCGAGGCGCAGCAGGTGATAGCCGGTCTCGTCCTTGATGGGGCCGACCAGGTCGCCCTTGGCCGCGTCATGCGCCTCGGTGAAGTAGGCCCCGTACTGCGGGTCGTCGGCCTCGACCCAGCTGAGCGCTCCCCCGGCGGCGGCCGACGTGTCACCGCTCTTCTCCTTGGCCGTCGTCGCGAAGTCCGCCCCGCCCTCGATGGCATCGGCGATGTCGTTGATCTCCCCCTCGGCGCGGGCCCAATCGGCATCCGTCGGCGCGGCGCCCGGCTCGGCATCACTCGGCAGGGCAGCCACCGTGATCAGGAAGAGTTTCAGGCGCTCCTGCAGCGTCTGCCGCTTCGCGACCTCGGCGCTGACCGCCTTGTCGGTGACGGTAATTCCGTATCGCCCGGCGGCGTTGTCCATCACCTGCCCCAGCACGAGCGAATCGGCGGCGGTCGCGGCCAGGCCGTTGACCGCGTCCTGGATCGACTGCAGCGCCGACTGGATCACGGCGTCCCGGGTGCCGCCGAGGTGGTCCTGCAGGTCCCGGTAGTTGGCCTGCAGCTCCGAGCCGATGGCGTCCATCCGATCGGTGAGGTCGTCGATCGAGTAGGTCTCGTCGCCGACCGCGGCCGCCGGTCGCAGGTGGGCGTCGTAGTGGTCGCTCCAGGCCGAGGCGGCAAAGATCCCGATCGCCACGGCGATGGCGACGGCGAACCCGGCCACGATCAGCTGCTGGCTCCGCAGCTCGTCCTGCCAGCGTGGGCGATGCTTCCGGTCGAGGACCGGCCGGTTCCGAAAAGACATCTAGCGCGTGGTTCTCCGCAGGGCGGTAGAGGGACGTATCCGACGGTGGGCGAGGCGCCATGCTAGCCGATGGCCCCTGCGGGCGCCAGCACGCCGAGCGGCGCTCACCGGGTGCGACGAAGGGCGTCGCGGGCCGCCTCGATGCGCAGGCGCAGGACGAGTCCCAGGGCTTCGCCGACGATGCCGCCGGTCATCTTCGAGCTCCCCGCCACCCGCTCCCGGAAGATGATCGGGACCTGCGTCACGGCCGCTCGCCGTCGATGCGCCCACCAGGTCGTCTCGATCTGGAAGCCATAGCCGCTGGTGTTCGCCTCGCGCAGGCGAATCGCCTCCAGGAGCTCGCGACGCCAGGCCTTGAAGCCACCGGTCAGGTCGCGGTAGGGGAGCAGCAGCACGAGCCGGGCGAATGTGGTGCCTGCGCGGCTGATCAGCTGGCGATGGATCGGCCATCCGACGGTCCCGCCGCCCGGCATGTAGCGCGTGCCGAGGACGAGGTCCGAGCCGGTCATCAGCGGGGCCAGCAGCCTGGGCAGGTCCGCCGGGTCGTGGCTGAAGTCGGCGTCCATCTGGACCACGGCCCGGGTCTCGCTCCTCGCCAGCGCCCAGCGGAACCCGTCGCGATAGGCGACGCCGAGCCCCTCCTTGGCCGGCCGATGCAGCACGTGCATCCGCGGCTCGCGGGCTGCCATCGTGTCGGCCAGCACTCCCGTCCCGTCCGGCGAGCCGTCGTCCACCACGAGGAGGTTCGCCTCCGGCAGCGCGGCGAGGATCGCCTCCGCGATGTGCTCCAGGTTCTCGCGCTCGTTGTAGGTCGGCAGGACCACGACCACGCCCTTCCCGGCGGCCAGCCCGACCTGGGGCGTCGCGCTCGCGTCCATGCGTCAGCGACCGATTCCTGCGTACGCGATCCCCGCCGCCCGGACGTCGGCCGGGTCGAGGGCGTTTCGCCCGTCGAGCAGCAGCTCCAGCCCGGGAATCGAAGTCAGGTCGAGGGTGCGGTACACCGCATGCGGCGCCTGCACGACCGCGGCGCGCACCGGCGTGGGGCTCGCAAGGTCGTAGGGCGCGAAACCGAGCCCGGCGAGGTGCTCCGAGCTGAAATACGGGTCGTGGCCGTGCACCACCGCGCCTGCGGCAACCAGCTGATCGCGCAGGCGGAAGGCTGAGCTGAAGGCGTCCTCTCGCACGTCCGCCCGATAGGCGATGCCGAGCACCAGCACCTCAGCCCCGGAGAGGCTCCCCAGCTGCTGCTCGAGCTGCCCGACCGCAAAGGCCGCCATCTGGTCGTTGATCTCTCGTGCCAGGGGTGGCAGGCGCAGGTCCGGCTCCGCATTGAAGAGGAAGTGGGGATAGACGGGGATGCAATGCCCTCCCACCCCAAGGCCTGGGGCATGGATGTGGCTGTAGGGCTGCGAGTTGGCCGCCTCGATCACCTCGCTGACATCGATGCCCCGCTTGGCGGCGTAGCGGGCGTATTCGTTGGCGAGCGCGATGTTCACGTCGCGGTAGGTGGTCTCGGCCAGCTTCGTCATCTCCGCCGTTTCGGCGTTCGCCACAGCCCTGATCTCGGTCCCCTCCTCGAGGACGGCCTCGTAGAACGCCACCGCCCGCCGGGTGCCCTCCGCGCTCACGCCGCCCACCACCTTGGGGTAGCGATGCAGGTCGAGCAGAACGCGGCCGACCAGCACGCGCTCCGGCGAGAAGGCGAGGAAGAGGTCACGGTCGAGCTGGAGGCCGCTGCCGGCCTCGAGCATCGGCCCGAACCGGTCGCGCGTGGTCCCGACCGGGAGCGTCGTCTCGTACACGACCAGCGTTCCGGGCCGTAGGCCGCGCGCGACCTCGCGGGTCGCCGCGTCGATCGGCCCGAAATCGATCTCACGCCGCTCGTCGACCGCCACCGGCACGATCACCACCACCACCTCGGCCTCACCCACGCCAGCCGCGTCGTCCGTCGTGGCTCGCAGGCGACCCGTGCGGACGAGGTCCGGCACGCGCTCGACGAGCGCGGGCTCATCGTCGTGCGGGGAGATGCCCCCGTTGATCGCACCAACGATCGCCGCGTCGGTGTCGCAGCCGATCACGTCGTGGCCGCGCGAGGCGTACTGCACCGCCAGCGGGAGGCCGATGTGCCCCAGCCCGACGACCGCGATCCTCACCGCAGCACGCCGGCCAGCTGCTCGCCGGCGATGACGGCACCGGTGCTTGCCGACTCGACCATGGCCCGCGCCAGCAGCAGCGCGACCATCGCCTCGTGCGGGTCGACCGGCGGGACACCGCCGTCGCGCGCGGCGCGGGCGAACTCGTCCAGCTCGATCGCGAGCGGCTCTCGGCGCTCGATCTCGCGCTCCACCCGCTTCCCCTCGTCGACCGATCCGTCCGAGGAGGGGTTCGGGTAGAAGACCAGCTGCTGGGCGAGGTAGTCGGCGGTGTACATCCCCCGCTCGCCGGTCACCGTCAGCGTTCGCTGCTTGGTGGGGGTGAGCCAGTTGATGTCGAGCACCCCGACGGCGCCGTTGGCGAACTTCAGGAGCCCGACGAAGAGGTCTTCGTGATCGGTGTGGATCCGCTGCTCGGTCTCCGCATAGAGGCGCACCGGGTCGGAGCCGAGCAGGTAGCGCATCACGTCGAGGTCGTGCGGCGCCAGGTCGACCACCACCCCCACATCCCGAATCCGCGCCGGGAATGGGCCGAGCCGGGTCGCCCGAATCTCGAAGATGCGTCCCAGCTCTCCGGCGGCGAGCCTGCGGCGCAGCTCGCGGATGGCGGGGTTGAAGCGCTCGATGTGCCCCACCGTCAGCATCCGTCCCGCGCGCTGCGCTGCGTCGATCATCTCCTCCGCCTCGCCTCGGGTGGCGGCAATCGGCTTCTCGACCAGCACGTGGGATCCGGCGTCGAGCGCGGCGAGCGTGGTCGGCAGGTGCAGCGAGGTCGGGACGACCACGCTCACCAGGTCGAGGTTCTCGGCCTCGAGCATGGCAGCGGAATCCTCGTAGGCCCGTGCCTCGCGCCCGAGGGTGGCATCCTGCAGGGCCCGCGGATCGGTGTCGGCGACCGCCACCAGCTCGACGCCCTCCACCAGCTCGTCCCAGACGCGGACATGGGCGCGACCCATCATCCCCAGCCCGATGACGCCGGCGCGCAGCGGCCGCCCCGGATCGGTCATGCGGGTGCCGCGGCCGAGATCGGCCCGAGCTCGGCGACGACGCCGTTGACGGCCGCGATCACCGCCTCGACCTCGTCATCGGTCAGGGAGGGGTGGACCGGGATGGAGAGGACCTCTTCCGCCAGCCGCTCGGAGACGGGGAAGCGCTGATCCGCGTAGCCGAGGGCCAGGAAGGGCTTCTGCCGATGCACCGGGATCGGGTAGTAGACGCCGGTGCCAACGCCACGCTCCTTGAGCCGTTCGACGAACTCGTCGCGGCGGTTCACGCGCAGCGTGTACTGGTGGTACACGTGCGTCATCCCGGGCTGGACGCGCGGCGTGATCACGCCCTGCAGCTCTCGGTCGTAGCGAGCGGCGATCGCTCGACGACGGGCGTTGTAGACGGGCAGCTTCGGGAGCTGGCCGAGTCCGATGCTGGCGTGGACGTCGGTCATCCGGAAGTTGTAGCCGACCATCTCGTGCTGGTAGCGGACCCGCATCCCGTGCTCGCGCAGGAGGCGAGCCCGATCGGCCACGGCGGGGTCCGAGGTCGTCACCATCCCGCCCTCTCCGGTGGTCATGTTCTTGGTCGGGTAGAAGCTGAAGCAGCCGGCGCCCCACGAGCCCGAGCGCCGATCGCCAACCGCCGCCCCGTGGCTCTGGGCGGCATCCTCGACCAGCGCCAGGCCCCGGCGCTCGGCGATCTCGGCGATCGCCGGCAGATCGGCAGGCTGCCCGTACAGGCTGACCGGCAGGATCGCCCGCGTCGCGGGGGTGATGGCCGCCTCGATCTGCGCCACGTCGATGTTGAAGCTCGACTCGTCGACGTCCACGAAGACGGGCCGAGCCCCGGTGAAGAGGACGGCGCTGGCGCTCGCGAAGAAGGTGAAGGGGACCGTGATCACCTCGTCGCCCGGGCCGACCTCCGAGGCGAGCAGCGCCAGGTGCAGCGCGGTGGTGCCGGAGCTGGTGGCGACCGCGTGCTGGACGCCGATGAAGTCGGCGAA
>DASYRA010000022.1:0-3141 GCA_036004845.1 Candidatus Limnocylindria bacterium | reverse complement strand
GTCTCCTCCTCCGACCGCAGCGTCTCCACCACCTCGAAGCCGTTGACCTCGGGCATCAGCAGGTCCAGCAGGATCAGGTTCGGATGCTGCGAGCGGGCGATCTCGATGCCTTCCCGCCCGCCGCCGGCCCGCAACACCGTGAAGCCTGCAGGCCGGAGCAAGTCTTCGACGAGGTCCAGGTTGGAAGGTTCGTCGTCGACCACGAGCACTCGAACCTCGGAGCGCTTCGCCTTGGAGGTGAATGTGTACTGGTCAAGGCGCGAGAGCAGCGCCTTCCCGTCCACCGGTTTGACGAAGTAGTCGATCGCACCGAGGGCTCGTCCGAGTGCC
The DNA here is from genome assembly GCA_036004845.1 of Candidatus Limnocylindria bacterium. Classification (GTDB taxonomy): domain Bacteria; phylum Chloroflexota; class Limnocylindria; order QHBO01; family QHBO01; genus CF-167. Next base: position 2,811 of record DASYRA010000022.1, on the reverse strand, counting down.
GGCTTGTCGACCACGGAGATCACGACGACCGGGATGTTCCGCGTCGCCGGGTTGTCCTTGAGCCTGGTCAGGACCTCCCAGCCGTCGATGCCGGGCAGCAGGATGTCCAGCGTCACCGCCATCGGCTTCAGCTCTTTCGCCATGGCCAGGGCCTCGGTCCCGTTGCCAGCGACCTCGAAACGGAACCCGCCGTTCTCGAGGTGGCGGCCGAGGATCTCGGCGGCCTCCGCGTTGTCGTCGACGACGAGCACCAGAGGCCGGTCGGGATCGGTCGCCGGGTCCCGTGGGCGTGCGGGCGTCGCCGCCTGCGCCGACGCCACCGAAGGAAGCCGGAGGGTGAAGGTGCTGCCCTTGCCGCCCTCGCTCTCCACGCGCACGGTGCCGCCGTGCAGCTCGGCGAAGCGCTTCGTCAGGGCAAGGCCCAGCCCGGTTCCCTCCTGCCGGCGACCGGCCTCGGGGTCCAGCTGCTGGAACTCGCCGAAAAGCCGGTCCAGGTCGGACGGCGCGATCCCGATCCCGGTGTCGGCGACCGCGATCTCCACCCACCGGCCGAGCTCGCCCGCCTGGACCGTGACCCGCCCACCGGACGGCGTGAACTTGATCGCGTTCGACAACAGGTTGAGCAGCATCTGCTTCAACTTGGCCGGGTCGGCGACCAGGCTCAGCTCCGGTTGGACCTGGCTCGTGAGAGAGATGCCGCGGGCGCGGGCGAGCGGCTCCACGGTCCCGACCACGTCCTCGACACCGCTCGGCACGTCCACCCGCTGCAGGTGCAGGTCCATCTGCCCGGCCTCGACCTTGGACAGGTCGAGGATGTCGTTGATGAGCCGCAGCAGGTGCTTGCCGCTGCTGTGGATCTGGTCGAGAAAGCGTTTCCGCGTGCCCTCGTCGAACGCGCCCGGCCGGGCGTCGGTGAGCAGCTCCGAGAAGCCGATGATCGCATTGAGAGGGGTCCGCAGCTCATGGCTCATGTTGGCGAGGAAGCGGCTCTTGGCCCGGTTGGCCCGATCCGCATCGGCCTGGGCGAGCCGGAGCTGATGGTTGGCGTCGCTGAGCTGCCTCGTGCGCTCGTCGACCATCGCCTCGAGCTCGCTCGCGAGCAGCCGCTGGTTCTGCAACAGCTGCGCGGTCGCGATCGCCCTCGCGGCGCGCGCGGCCATCCTATCGAGGAGGTCGACGTCGACCTGGCTGAAGGGCGTGCTGCCTTCCATGCGGTTGAGGTTCAGGCCTCCCACGACGCGGTCATTGGCGACCATCGGGATCAGGACCGACTCCCTCATCCTCCACCTCTCGATGTGGCGCCGCTGGTGGGGAGCCAGGTTCGGCGGCAGCTTGTCGGGATCGATGGGAATGACGACCTGCCGCTTCTCCTGGAGGACCGTCTTCCAGGGGCCGGCGGAATCCAGCTCCATAGGTACGTGTAGAAAGTGGCTGGCGTCCTCCAGGACCAGTGGGTTGGAGTGGTACGCGGCCACCGGCTCGATGCGCCGGCCGTCCGGCGAGAGCAGGACGACCGCGCAGAAGTCGCCTGTCGCCCGCCCGATGTGCTCGGCGATGATGCCCAGGAGCGCGTCGATGTCGGGGACGGCGTCACTGAACGCGCCCGTGGCTTCCACGATCGCGGCCAGCCGCTGTTCGTGGCCGCCCGTTGAGTTTTGCTTAACGCCAGGCACAGGCGAACTTTATTGCAGGCTCAGGGTGATTTCGTCAGCTTATTCGCGCTTGCAGACGCTGTCGGACACCCAGCGCACGGACAAGAGAAGGCCCATCCAGGCGACCGCGATGAGAGTCCCCGCCAGCACGTCGGTCGGCCAGTGCGTACCCGAGTAGATCCGGGCGACGGCGCTGACGATGACGATCGACAGCACCAGGATCCAGCCGGCGACAACCCCCCATCGCGGAAGAAATCGGTGACCGAAGCAAAGCATCAGCACGATGGCGACGGTGGAGACGATGATCGTGTGGCCGCTGGGGTAGCTCGACGCGCCGGGGTGCTCGTAAACGTGCGGGACCAGCGCGGTCGTCGGCCGCGGGCGCTGGAGCAAGTGCACGCCCAGCTGATACCAGGCGCCCGAGGCGACACCTCCCAGGGCCACAACCCACGCCCGCCGGTTGACGACGAGCACGGCCACGAAGATGACCACCTCCAGGACCACGCCCTTGGCGTCACCGATCCACGAGAAAAACGGAAACGTGTACGCAAGTGGACCCCACGTGGTGAGCTGGATGTCGCGCTCGAGCGTGATGTCCTCGGCGATGACGGGATGGCCGGCAACGTAGATCGACAGCCCGATCGCCGCCAGCGCGGTGACGATGCCCAGCCCGAGCAGCGTTCGGTTCACGCGCGCGGCTAAGCCGCTCGCCGGCGCATGCCCCTGAACCACTTCCAGGTCGGTGACGGCAGCCATCGCTCGGGCAGCCAGACCACGAACGCCGACCAGCCCAGCCCGAGCAGGAACCCCCCGGAAACGTCGCTGGGCCAGTGCGCGCCGGCCCACACACGAGCCAGGCAGGCGAGGACGATCACGACCGCGGCTCCCGACCACAGGATCCATCGCCGGCGTGGTCGCACGTGCGGCGCCAGCGAGAAGGCGAGCATGAAGCTCAGCCAGGTGAAGAACACCGCGTGGCCGCTGGGGTAGCTGTAGCCGGGCCCAGGCGCGAGGATGTGGACGAGGTCGGAGGTGGGACGCTGGCGCGCCATCCACAGCTTGATCAAGTTGTCGATCAGGCTCGAGACGGATCCGATCGCCATCAGGTAGCCCGAGCGCCGCTCCCAGATGAGAAGGACGAGTACCGCGACGGCGCCCA
>DASYRA010000021.1:0-4013 GCA_036004845.1 Candidatus Limnocylindria bacterium | reverse complement strand
GGCCTGGTAGACGGTGCGATTGACCTTCTCGGGATCGTTGGCCCCGGCGAAACGCGCCACCAGGACGCTCATCCCGCTGAACACCGACATGACGAACGCGATGACCACGATGAAGATCTGGATCGCGACCCCGATCGCGGCGTTGCCGGCGTAGCCCACGAAGTGGCCGACCAGGGCATGGTCGACCACGCCCTGAAGGCCGCCGATGACGTTCTGCAGCATCGTCGGCCAGGCGATCATCCACACGGCGCGCGGGATCGGCCCTTCGACGATGGAGCGGTCGAGGGGCCTGCGGCTCACGGCACCGAGAAGGTGCGGGTGAGCCCGTTCACGTGGACGGTGTACTCGCCGGCGTCGAACTCACCGGGCAGACCCGGCTCCTCGGCGAATTGCTTCAGGATGGCCGTGCAGGGGCCGGGTACGAACCGGCTACGCTTGATCTCGATGGTGACGGCGGCTGCTTCTCGCCGCTGCTCGATGGAGTGGACGTAGGCGCAGCCGCTGCCCAGGGTGCCCCTGACCCGGGCGGTCACCAGCGCCGGTCGCGTCGCTCCCACCGTCAGCTCCACGGACTGGATCTCGATGGGCTCGATCACGACCGTGCCGCTCGGCCCCGCTACCGAGTCGCCGCACGCGAAGCCCGCCAGCGCCGCCACGACCACGAATCGGAATCGTGAGGTCATCATCCCTCTGCTCCCCGACCGCCGTCGGCACGACGGCCGGCCTCGAAATCACACCGCCTCCGCCAGCTCGGGGACCTCCGGCTCACGCGAGCGAGCTTCGCCGGGCACCCGCGCGGCATGGGTCTGGGCCACGAGTACGTAGATCGAGGGTACGACGAACAGCGTAAAGGCGGTACCGATGATCATCCCGCTCACCAGCATGATCCCGATGCTGTTCCGCGCGCCGGCGCCGGGACCGGTGGCGAGAACGAGCGGGAAGTGGCCGACCACCGTGGCCGCGGTGGTCATCAGGATCGGCCGCAGGCGGGTGCCGGCGGCCTCGACGATCGCCCGCAGCTTGTCCAGCCCCGTCTCCTGCAGGTGGTTGGCGAACTGCACGATCAGGATCCCGTTCTTCGACACCAGGCCGACCAGCGTGATCAGGCCCACCTGGCTGTAGATGTTGAGCGTGGTCAGGCCCAGGAAGGAAAAAAGGAGAGCTCCCGAGATGGCCAGCGGCACCGAGCCGGCCAGGATGATGAAGGGATCCCGGAAGCTCTCGAACTGCGCCGCCAGCACCAGATAAATAAGGATGGCGGAGAGCAGGAAGGTCCCGAGGAACTTGCCGCCCTCGGTGCGGAGCTGGCGCGACTCGGCCGCGTAATCGATCGTGAATCCCGGGGGCAGGGCCTTTCTCGCTTCCGTCTCCAGGAACGAGAGCGCCTGGTCGAGCGAGACGTGGGGCGGGATCACGCCCTGGATGCGCACCGCATTGAGCTGCTGGAAGCGCTTCAGCTCCCGAGGCTCGGTGGAGGTGCGCAGGGTGGCGAAGGTGGAGAGCGGCACCAGCCGGCCCTTCGGACCGGTGACGTGGATCTGCGAGAGCTGGTCCGGGGTGAGCCGGTCGCTGCGCTTCACCTGCGGGATGACCTTGTAGCTGCGGCCCTGGATGCTGAAGCGGTTGACGTAGTCGCCGCCGAGCAGGGTCGAGAGGTCCTGGCCCGCCTGGCTCAGGTCGACGCCCTGCGAGCGCACCTTGTCCCGATCGAAGACGACCTCCGCCTGCGGCTGGTCGAACTTGAGGTCGGCGTCCGCGAAGATGAACAGCCCGCTGGCGAAGGCCTTCTGCACGAGACCGCCCGCCAGCTCGTAGAGCTGCTGGGGCTCCGCGGTGGAGGCGATCACGAGGTCGACCGGGAAGTCGCCGCCGCCCGGCAGCGGCGCCGGCATCTGCGGAATCACGCGCACGGCGGGGATCTTGGAGAGCGGCCCCATCGACTCCATCAGGAGCTGCTCGGTGGTCTTCTTCCGCTCGCTCCACGGCTTGGCGACCATGCCCCCGAAGCCGCCAGTCGGAAAGATGATCTGGAAGATGCTGTCCGCCTCGGGGAACGAGCGGAAGACGTCGTGCATCTGCGTCGCGAACAGCTTGGTCTGATCCAGGGTCGAGTTGCCGGACGCCTGGACGAAGCCCCAGAAGAAGCCCTGATCCTCGACGGGCGCCAGCTCCTGCTGCGAGAACATGTAGAACGGCGCGGCCAGCACCAGCACGATCGCCCACACCGCCAGCACCACCGGCCGGTCGCGGAGCGTCCAGGTGAGGGCGCGGGTGTAGCCGCGGCGCACCTGCTCGAAGCGCCGGTTGATCCAGCCGGCGAAGCCCTTCTCGGTATCGCCGGCGCGCAGCAGCCGGGACCCCATCATCGGCGAAAGCGTCAGCGCTACGAGGCCGGACACGATCACGGCGCCGGCCAGGGTGAAGGCGAACTCGCGGAAGAGCGCGCCGGTGAGGCCGCCCTGGATGCCGACCGGCGTGTACACCGCGGCCAGGGTGATGGTCATCGCGATGATCGGCCCGACCAGCTCGTGGGCCGCGTCGAGCGCCGCCCGGACGGCGGACTTGCCCTCGTGCAGGTGGCGCTCGATGTTCTCCACCATCACGATCGCGTCGTCGACCACGAGGCCGACCGAGAGCACGATCGCCAGCAGCGTCAGCAGGTTGATCGTGAAGCCGGCGATCAGCATCAGGAAGACGGCACCGATCAGGGAGATGGGGATGGCCACCACCGGGATCAGGACCGAGCGCACCGAGCCCAGGAACAGGAAGATGACCACCACCACGATGAGGAGCGTCTCGCTCAGGGTCTTCAGCACCTCGCGGATCGCGTCCTGGATATAGGTCGTCGAGTCGTAAGGGATGCCCAGCTTCATCCCCACCGGCAGTTGCGCCTCGATGCCTGGCAAGGCTTCGCGGACCCTCTTGACGACGTCGAGGGAGTTCGCGGTCGGCAGCACCCAGATCCCCATGAAGGTGGCGCCCTGGCCGTTGAAGCGGACCTCGGACTCGTAGTTCTCCGCGCCCAGCACGACGTCGGCGATGTCGCCCAGCCGCACTACGGTCCCGCGCTCCTCCTTGACCACGAGCTGGCGGAACTCGTCGGGGGTGCGGAGGTCGGTGTTGGCGACCAGGTTTACCGAGACCATCGAGCCCTTGGTCTTGCCGAGGGCCGAGAGATAGTTGTTGCGCGCCAGCGCCTCCCGGACCTGCGACGGCGAGATGGACAGCGCCGCCATGCGCTCCGGCTTCAGCCAGATCCGCATCGCGAATGTCCGCCCACCCAGGATGTCCGCCCGCTGCACGCCGCTGATCGCCGACAGCTTGGGCTGCACGACGCGCGTCAGGTAGTCCGTGATCTGGTTCTGGTCCAGGTTCTCGGCCGAGAAGCCGAGGTACATCGCGGCGAACTGGTTGTCGGCCGTCTCCAGCTCGATGATCGGGGCCTCCGCCTCCGGCGGCAGGTCGTTGCGCACCTGGGCCACCTTGGCCTGGAGCTGGGTGAGGGCGTCGTTGGTGTCGTAGTTGAGCTTCAGGTGGACGGTGATGGTCGAGACGCCCTGGGCGCTCGAGGATTCGATGTAGTCGATGCCGTCCGCGCTGGCGATCACGCGCTCGAGCGGCGTGGTGATGAAGCCGCGCACCAGGTCGGCGTTGGCGCCGACGTAGGCGGTCGTGACCCGCACCACCGCGATGTCGCTGCGCGGGTACTGGCGGACGCTCAGGGAGCGGATCGACTGCAGCCCGGCGATCAGGATCACCAGGTTGACCACGACCGCCAGGACGGGTCGCTTGATGAAGAGGTCCGTGATGCGCATTAGCTGTCCTCCGGCTTGGGCGCGCGCTCGTTGGCCGGCCGCACCGCGTTGTCGACCTTCACGGCGGCGCCGTTCCGGAGCTTGAAGACCCCCGAGGTCACCACTTCCTCGCCCGGGTCGACGCCGGAGACCACCGCGACCTGGTCCCCGCGGGCGCCTCCGAGCTTCACTACCTGTTGGCGCACGCCGCGATAGCTC
>DASYRA010000020.1:0-5034 GCA_036004845.1 Candidatus Limnocylindria bacterium | reverse complement strand
ATCCCGTCCCAGGTGAAGACGCCATCCCAGCCGGCGGCCTCGGCGGCGCGGGCCAGATCGACCTGCTCCCGCGCCTCTCCGCCGGTGATGATGAACCCGTACTTCACGTCCCGATCCTACGCCCGGCAGCTCCCTCCCACGGCCGCGGACGTCAGGGCGGGCAGGTCAACGGAGGTCCACTTCGAGGGTTGACGGGCCTATCCCACAGTCCGGCTCGCACCCGATCGGCTCGGCGTGGATCCGAAGCGTGAATGGCGACGGCGGCAGCTGGTCCCTTGCGACGGCCACGACGAACGTCTTACCGCCCACCAGGTCCAGCGTGCAGAATTCGGGCGCATGCGGGTCCGAGAACTCGCCATGCACCAGCCGCGCGTCGAGGTCCACGACGACCGCATCGAGGCGTAGATCGGGGCAGCTGCTGCCGATGCCGTCGCTCAGGATGATCGCGACCTCCCGCGACGGATCCCAGGCGGGCGGATCGCCCGGCAGCCCGTAATGCTGCCACTGCGCGGTGAGCTCGGCGCGATCCGCCGCAATGGCGACCGTGTAGGGGAGATCGGTGTCGAAGGCACCGAGCAACCGCCACCCAGGTCCCTCCGTCGGCTGGGTCCATGGCTTGTCGGTCGGGTAGACGTGGACAACGATGGTGCCCGGCGGTCCGTAGGCCTGCAGCGTGCGCTCAGCATCGGGATCGTCGCTCTTCACACTGATCTCGACGATGTTGTGGATAACGTCGACCGCGGCCTCCATCAGGTTGATTCCCTTTGCGGCAAGCTGCTGATGGTTGCCTCCCACGGAATCAACGATCCCCTGCAAGGTCGCCTGCGCGAATACCGCGCCTAGGACCACAACGCGACCCGGCGAACCGAGGAGGGCATCGAGCGCGTGTTGATGCAGGTCGATGTGGCTCGTGAAGCGTGCGACGAGCCGCCCGCCGTTCTCCCGGTCGTAGTAGACGCCCGCAAACTCGTCGGAATGGGCGTCGCCGTAGGTCTGGACCAACTGGGCCAACGAGTCATCGGCCGCGGGGTCAGCGGTCGATGAGGGAGTTGAGGTCATTGTCACCTGGCTCGCGGAGGGGTCGGCACCCAGCGGAGCCGCACAGGACACCATCGCCAACGCCAGCGCGACGACCACGACCGGCGCGACGGAGTACCTGTCATTCGTGAGCCGGTGAATACGTGCTCCGCTCATGACATGAGGATAGGACAGCTCTCACAGCTCCCCCGCCTCCATCATCCGCTTCAGCCGATGCGGATCATCTTCTTGTTCACGAACTCGTCGGCGCCGAAGCGGCCGAGCTCGCGGCCCGAGCCCGAGCGCTTGATGCCGCCGAACGGTAGCTCGGCGCCGTCGGCGAGCACGACGTTCACGAACACCATGCCGGCCTCGATGCCGTCGGCGACGCGGAGCGCCTGCTCCTGGTCGGTGGAGTAGACGTACGAGCCCAGGCCGAACGGGGTGTCGTTCGCGATGCGCACGGCGTCGGCCTCGTCCTTCGCGCGGTACACCTGCGCAACCGGGCCGAAGAACTCCTCCTTGGAGGCGGGATTCTCGGGAGTGACATCCGTCAGCACGGTCGTCTGGAAGAACGCGCCGTCGCGAGTGCCGCCGTGCACGAGCGTCGCGCCGTGCTCGATCGCGCGCTTGACCTGCTCGTCGAGTCTCTCGGCCGCCTTCAGCGAGGACAGCGGGCCGAGCGCCGAGTCGGCCGACGTTGGGTCGATTGCCTCGATCTCGGCGATCTTCGCGGTGAACTTCTCGAGGAAGGGCTCGTAGAGCTCGTCGGCCACGATGAAGCGCTTGGCCGCGTTGCACGACTGGCCGCTGTTGTCGAGGCGGGCGTCGACCGCGTTCTGCACGGCAGCGTCGAGGTCGTCAGTCGAGAGCAGGATGAAGGGGTCCGAGCCGCCGAGCTCGAGCACGACCTTCTTCAGGTGGCGGCCGGCGATCTCGGCGACCGCGGCGCCGGCGCGCTCGGAACCGGTCAGCGAGACGCCCTGCACGCGCGAGTCGGCGATGACCTGCTCGATCTGGTCGTGCGAGGCGTAGATGTTCACGTAGGCGCCGGCCGGGAAGCCCGCGTCGAGGAAGATCTGCTGCATCGCCGCGGCGGACTCGGGGCACTGCTCGGCGTGCTTGAGCAGGATCGTGTTGCCGATGATGAGGTTGGGGCCGGCGAAGCGGGCGACCTGGTAGTAGGGGAAGTTCCACGGCATGACGCCGAGGAGCACCCCGAGCGACGAGCGCCGGATGACCGCCGAGCCGTCGCCCGCGAGGAGCTGGATCGGCTCGTCCTTCAGGAAGTCCGGCGAGTGGTCGGCGTAGTACCCGTAGATCGCCGCGGCGAAGTCGACTTCCCCGAGCGCCTGCCCGATCGGCTTGCCCATCTCGCGCACGATGAGCTCCGCCAGCTCCTGGCGGCGCTCGGTGTGAAGCTCGCTTACGCGGCGGATGAGGGCCGCGCGCTCCTCGACCGTGGTCGACTTCGACCAGGTGCGGTGTGCCTCGTCGGCTGCGGCGATCGCGGCCTCGAGCTCGGCGTCGGTGATGGTGTCGTAGGTCTTGACCGTCTCGCCCGTGGCGGGGTTGGTCACGGCATAGCTCATCGGGTGGGTCTCCTTGTCGGTGCGCCACGCCAGAGCCGGTCTGCCGCGGTGCAGCCCGCCGGGAGGCGGGTTGGGGGCTGGGGCGATTCTACTCGCGGCTGCGGAGCGGTCGGAAGCCCCCATCGGCCGCTCGGGCCATCACGAAGAGCAGGTCCGCGAGCCGATTCAGGTAGGGCACGACCTGCGAATCCGGGAGGCCGCCCTGGTCGGCGAGCTGCACCGCCCGCCGCTCCGCTCGACGCACGATCGAGCGAGCCAGGTCGAGCGCGGCACCGGTCATGGTTTCGCCGGGGAGAACGAACTCGGCGGGCATCTCGTGGCCGGCCTCGATCGCGTCGATCTCGCCCTCGAGCCAGGTGACCATTTCGGCGGTCACGCGTGTGACGCCGTCGGTCAGCTTCTGGCGCCGATCCACGTGGGTTGCCAGCTCGCCGCCGACCACGAAGAGCTCGCGCTGGAGCCGCACGATGAGCGGCGCCAGTTCGGCCTCGGTCCGGTCCGTGACGGCGCCGATGGCCGCGCGCGCCAGCCCGAGCGCGGAGACCGCCTCATCGGTCGTGCCGTAGGCGTCCGTGCGCAGGTCCGCCTTGCTGATCCGGGCGCCGCCGAACAGGAGCCCGGTCGTGCCGGTGTCGCCTTTCTTGGTGTAGATGCGCATTGGGGAGATGCTAACGCCGGTCGACAGCACCCATGGGCGATGCGCGCGTACAAGTGGGGCTAGTACATCGGCGCGTCTTGGCCAGTTGACGCGCGCTGGCACCACTCTGATTGGTGGCGCGACGCGTTTGAGGGCTGCATCGGGCTCCATCTCGAGAGCGGCGCGCGGTTGTACAAGTGGCACTGGTAGCGCGGCGATCCGCCCGCTAGAAGAGGCCGGGCGGGGGCTCCCAGCGGTCAGCCAGCAGCGTGACCTTGACGGGAGGCCCCACGACCTCCTCGGTCTTCGTCTTGATCGTCTGGATGAGCTCCCCGGCCCACGGGCAGAAGGGGGTCGTGAGCACCATCTTGATCTCGGTGGGTTCGCCATCGGCGCCGATCTCGACGTGCTTGATCAGGTCGAGGTCCACGATGCTCATCCCGATCTCGGGGTCGTGAATGTCGTACAGCGCCGTCATCACCTCGTCCACCTTGGCGAGGTTCGAGTCAATGGTCATTGCCGACCAGTTTAGCAAGGATTGCCACTGAGGCTTCCGGGGCCACCCGTCCGCCCACCACACCACGCTCGACGCCGACCGCCACGCAGTTAGTCAGGGTCGGGACCGTCGACGTTGACAGTCTGGGGGCCCGTGCCAACGCGGACCAGGAAGACCTCTGCCGGCTCATCGCCGGTGGTTTCGCGGTGAACCATGCGGGCCGGGTTGAAGATCATGTCGCCGGCGGTGGCCTCGACGTGCTCACGTCCACCGGGCCCATAGTCGATGGAGAGGTCCCCGCTCACGACGTAGACGTAGGTGTCGCGGTCCCCGTGGTGATGCCAGCCGCCCGCCAGCCCTGGTTCGGTTCGCGCCCAGCCGACCCACGTCGTGCCACCTTCCATGATCTGCCGCCGCTCCATCCCCGGCGTCGGCGGCCCGGGCGCGATCGTGCCCTGGTCCGCGCGAATGACGATCGGTCGGACGTGCTCCACGCGACGATCCTGGCGCTACACGAGTCGCGAGTAGAAGGTGGGTCGTGCGGCCGGGACGGTGGGGCGGACGCGGGTGTAGCCCTCGTAGACGACCCCGTCACGGTCGAGGGCGGCGCGCAGCTCGGCGATCTCCTCGGCGATGTCGGTCTGGCTGGCGTGGCAGGCCAGCGCGGCGAGCTTGCGGCCGGCCACCTCGGTGATCTCGATCCGGTGGCTGGCCGCTCCCTCCTCCGGGGAGAGGTCATAGCTTCGGTGCCCCGGCCCGAAGACGGGCGCGACCACGTAGACGGCGTGCGGGGCGATCCCTGACTCGGCCAGGCGCTCGACCGCCCAGCGCGTGGCGGCGCCGACGACCACGTGGTCCGCGTCGTTGGTGACGCCGTGCGCGCCGAAGGTGATGACCGCGTCGGGGCGCCGGTCTGCCAGCCAGAGCGCGATCTCGTCGACCAGCGTCGAGAACGGGACCTCGGACAGGCGGCCGTCCGGGTGGTCGACCACCGTCACCTCGTCCATCCCGATCTTGGCCGCGGCGCAGCGCATCTCCTCCTCGCGGGTATCGGCCAGGTCGAGGTCGGGTGACCGTTCCGCGTTGCCGGCCTCACCCCGGGTGAGGAGCAGCAGCCGCACCGTCCGACCGGCGTCGTGGGCCAGGGCCAGTGCGCCGGCGGCGGTGAAGCTCTCGTCGTCGGGGTGCGCGAAGATGGCCGCCAGGCCGCCGATCGGCTCACGCTGACGATCGGTCACCGATCCTCCTCGTCTTCGTCGCTCAGGGTTCGCCAGCCGCGCGTCGCGACGGCG
>DASYRA010000019.1:0-12998 GCA_036004845.1 Candidatus Limnocylindria bacterium | reverse complement strand
GCTGATCTCGACGGGGACGCTGCCGAAGGGCTCCCCGTCCAGGTGCACGCGGGTGGAGGTGTCGCCCTCGATCCGCACGGTGCGGGCGTGGACGATCTCGACCTTCGGGTTGCGCAGGTGCTTCGCCGTGTAGATCCCCGGCAGCTCGCGCAGGGCGGCGAGCCGGGAGAGGTCGCCGACCAGGCAGACGTCGAGCCATCCATCATCGGTCTCGGCATTCGGGCAGATCTGCATCCCGCCCCCGTAGTACGGCCCGTTGGCGAACGCGACGAACAGGAACCGCTGGCTGACCACCCGGTCCTCACCATCGCCGATGAGCGTCACCTGCAGCTCCGAGTTTCGATACCGGCGCAGCTCGTTGAGGGTCCCCAGGAAGTAGCCGGCCTCGCCGCGCATCCAGAATCGCCGATGGACGGCCATGGTGTAGGCCACGGCGGCATCGAAGCCGGCGCCCCCCGCGGCGCCGAAATAACGCTGGCTGCCATCCTGGCCGCGAGCGCTGCCGACGTCGAAGGGGCGAGTCGTCTCGCCAAGCGCAATGGGCAGGCACGCCATGGGGTCGATCGGGAGGTTGACGCTGCGGGCCAGGTCGTTGCCGCGACCTGACGGGATCAGGCCGAGTGCCGGCGGACCGCCATCGGTCCCGACTCCCGAGGCCAGCAGACCGTTGATCACCTCCTGCAGGGTGCCGTCGCCGCCGACCGCGATGACCCGGTCGTGGCCCAGGTCGGTCGCCGCCGCGGCAAGACGCTCCGCGTGCCCCGCCTCGCGTGTCTCGAGCAGCCTTGCCTCGATCCCTCGCTCCCTCAGCCAGGCCTCGATGCGAGGCACGATGCGGTGCGCGCGGCCGCTGCCGGCGATCGGGTTGATGATGAAGAGCGGGCTGGTTGGGGCGGGCACGCCCCCGATTCTGCGCTGCCCGTCAAGGCGCTCGACCCTAGCCGTTCACCGAGATGCTGATGGTGTGATGGCCGCGTGCCCCGTCGGGGGCAGGGCGCGTCATCTCCGCCGTCTGCACCTCGCCGTTCCCGTCGGTGGCGCGAACGCTCAGCTTGTGGGTCCCGGGGGTCGCGGTCCAGCGGAAGAGCCACTGCACCCACGTCGCGTCGGAGATGGGGGCGGACAGCTGCGTCGGCGCCCACGGCTCATCATCGACCTGCACCTCGACCTTCGAGACGCCGCGATCGGGCGCCCACGCGACGCCGGCCACCGCCACCTGGCCGGCCTCCACCGACGCGCCGCGCTTCGGCACGTCGATGCGGGACTGGGTCAGGATCGGCGCCTCCTTGGCCCAGCCGAGCGGCACCCAGTAGCCGTTGAAGGCCTCCAGTGTGGTGAGGCCGATCTTCGTCAGCCACTTCGTGGCCGAGACGTACCCATACAGGCCAGGCACGATCAGCCGCGCGGGGAAGCCGTGCTCGGCCGGCAGCGGATCGCCGTTCATCGCCACCGCCACCAGCGCCTCGCGGCCGGGGTCGTCAAGCCAGGCGGTCGGGAAGCCAGCCGTCCAGCCGTCGAAGGCGTGGCCGACGACCTGGGTCGCCCCGGCCTGAACCCCGGCACGATCGAGGAGCTCGCTCAGCCGAGCGCCTTTCCAGAGCGCGTTGCCAACGAGGTCCCCGCCAACTTCGTTGCTGACGCAGGCGATGGTCACGTACTGCTCGTGCATCTCCATCGCCAGCAGCTCGGCGTAGGTCAGACTGAAGGGACGGTCCACCATGCCATCGACGCTCAGCTTCCAGCCACCCGCGTCGATCCGTGGGGCGAGGAGGTTCGTGTCGATCCGGTAGAAGTCGCGGTTCGCGATGACCAGCGGGGTGACGCCCTCGACATCCAGCTTCGTTGCGCCCGCAAGTGTCGCTACGGGGTCGACCGCGAGTGGGATGGAGGCTGCCGTCGGGGCGGCCTCCGCGCGGCCGTTGAGCAGCATCCGACCGATGCCGCCGCCGGCCACGGCCAGCGCCGCGACCCCCACCGAGGTGCCGATGAACCTCCGCCTGCCCCAGTCGGGCATCTCCGCCTCACCGCTGGGCGTGGCGAGCTGCATCAGCCAGCCGATGACGACGTACGCGACCACCACGCCCAGGACTGCCGCCGCCAGGGCGAGGAGGGCGTCGACCAGGGGATCGCGCAGTGACGCGAGGAGGCCGAGCGCGGCGATCGCCGTGAAGCCGGCGATGGTCCACGGCCGGTGGTAGCGCGCCAGGACCCCGAGCCCGGCGGCGATCACGAGCGCTCCCAGGACGATCGCGATGTTGAGGGCCAGCTTGTCGGCCGTCCCGAACAGGTCGACCACGATCTGCTTGGCGCCGGGGGGCTGCAGCGAAATCAGGAAGGAGCCGATCGCGAGCACGACCGATGGAGCGCCGGGCAGGATCCCGGCCAGGAGCTCGGTCGCGCCGAGCGCAACGCCTCCCGTCACGATCCCGGCGACCGCGGCTGCGATGCGAGACGGAACGGGAGGGGTGCCGGTGGAGGCCATGCCGGCGTCATGTGTACCACGCCCCGGGCTCGCCCGCTCTAGGCTTGCGGGCATGGCCCGCCTCTACCTTTCCCACGGCGCATCCGGCACCGCCGCCGGCCTGGCTCCCGAGATCGCGGCGCTGCGCCGGCGCGGGGTCGAGGCGACCGCCGTACAGCTGCCCAAGGGACGCGCCGAGCGCGCCATGCCCGTCTACCTGGCAGCGGCACCTCCGTCCGCAGAGACGGCCATCGGCGGGCACTCATTCGGCGGCCGCGTCGCCTCGCTGATCGCGGCCGAGCATGCATACGGCGCAGTGGTGCTCATCTCCTACCCGCTCCACCCGCCGGGGGGCGCCGCGCGGTGGGATGAGCGCACCGCCCATTGGCCGCGGATCAGCTGCCCGGTGCTGCTCCTCTCCGGAGACCGCGACCCATTCGCGAAGGTGGCGCTGCTGCGGGACGCGGTGCGGCGACTTCCCTCGGCCGACCTGATCGTCTACCCAGGAGTCGGGCATGGCATCGGGCCGGTCTTCGACGAGGCCCTTGACCGGGTGGCGGCCTTCGTGAAGGCGACCATCGGGTGACTCGTACACTCAATGCGATGGTCACCTGCCCGAACTGCGGCGCGCAGGCGCTATCCCGCTTCCCGGTGTGCGGGCAGTGCGGGGCGCAGCTCTCCGCCGACCGCCCGCCGGACGAGATCCAGCGCGTCGCCACGGTGGTCACCTCCGACCTGAAGGGCTCCACGGCGCTGGGTGAGAAGCTCGACCCCGAGTCGCTGCGTGAGGTGCTGACCCGCTACTTCGACGAGATGCGACTCGTGTTCGAAGCACATGGCGGGACGATCGAGAAGATCATCGGCGACGCCATCGTCGCCGTCTTCGGGCTCCCCACCCGTCGCGACGACGATGCGCTCCGCGCCGTGCAGGCGGCCGCCGAGACGATGCGCGTCCTGACCGCGCTGAACGGGCACATCGAGGAGACCTGGGGGGTGCGGCTGATCACCCGCACCGGAGTGGCGAGTGGCGAGGTCATCGTCGGCGAGCTGACGGCCGGGGCCCACGTCCTGACCGGCACGACCATCCAGGTGGCCGGCGTCATGGAGCAGAACGCCCCGCCGCTCGAGGTCCTGCTGGCGGACTCGACGTATCAGCTGGTGGCAGATCAGGTTGAGACCGAGCCCTACGGACCCGTCTTCGCCAAGGGCTCGCAGGAGCCGCTCGCCGCCCATCGCCTGCTGACGGTATCCAGTCCCGCCGAGGAGCCCGAGCTGCCCGAGGGG
Organism: Candidatus Limnocylindria bacterium; assembly: GCA_036004845.1. Classification (GTDB taxonomy): domain Bacteria; phylum Chloroflexota; class Limnocylindria; order QHBO01; family QHBO01; genus CF-167. The sequence goes on along the minus strand of DASYRA010000019.1, from coordinate 9,253 downwards.
CAGGCCGACGCCGGGCTGCAGATCTGCGGGGTCTGCGGCGAACAGAACCCGATCGAGCACCGCTTCTGCGGCACCTGCGGGACCGCGCTCAGCGGCCGGACGAAGTTCCAGGAGAGCCGCAAGACGGTGACCGTCGTCTTCGCTGATCCGAAGCCCGCGACCCGGGATGGCTCCGCTCCCAGCCCCGAGGCACTGCGCGACGTGATGTCGCGCTACTTCGGGGAGATGCAGCGCGTGCTGGACGGTCACGGCGCCACCATCGAGAAGTTCATCGGCGACGCCGTGATGGCCGTCTTTGGCCTCCCCATCCGCCACGAGGACGACGCACTCCGTGCCGTGCGCGCGGCGGCCGACATGCAGCAGGCGCTCCCCGACCTGAACGCCGCCTTCGAGCGGGATTGGGGCATCACCCTCGGCAATCACATCGGCGTCAACACCGGTGAAGTCGTGGCCGGCGATGCGAGCCTGGGGCAGCGGCTGGTGAGTGGCGACACGGTCAATGTCGCCGCGCGGCTGGAACAGGCAGCAGGTGCAGGCGACGTGCTGCTCGGTGATCTCACCTACCGCCTGGCGCGGGGTGCCGTACAGGTCGAGGCGGTCGAACCACTCACGCTGAAGGGCAAGGCCGAGCCCGTGCCGGCCTACCGACTGACCGGCGTGCATGAGCGCGCCGAGGGGTTCGAGCGACGGAGCGATGCGCCGATGATCGGCCGCGAGGCCGAGATGGCCGAGCTGCGCTCCGTCCTGGACGGAGCGATCGCCGTCCACGGGTGCCGGATGGTGACGGTCGTCGGGGACGCGGGAGTCGGCAAGTCACGCCTCATCACCGAGTTCACGGCCGAGCAGGCACAGCGGGCGAGCGTCATCCACGGCCGATGCCTCCACTATGGCGAGGGCATCACCTTCTGGCCGCTGCGGGAGGCCGTCCGGGACGCGGCCGGCATCGAGGACAGTGATGCCCCAGACGTCGCGCTCCGCAAGCTGGACCAGCTGGTCCCCGACGCCGAGGTGGCGGCACGACTCGCCTCGGCGATCAGCCTCTCGCCCGAGCCGTATCCGGTGGCAGAGGTCTTCTGGGCGTCTCGCAAGTTCCTGGAGGGACTCGGCGGTCGGCAGCCGGTGGTGATGGTCGTTGATGACATTCAATGGGCCTCCCCCACCTTCCTCGAGCTGATCGGCAGCCTGATCGACGGGGTCACCGGCGCGTCGGTCCTGTTGCTGTGCACCAGCCGCCCCGACCTGCTGGAATCGCATCCCGACTGGGCCACGGACGGCTCGAACCGGCGGATCGTGCTCGAGCCACTGACAGAAGCCGATGCCGGCCGGGTGGTTCAGGCACTGGTCGGCAGCGCCGGCATCCCCGCCGAAGTACAGATGCGGATCGCCCAGGGCGCGTCGGGCAACCCGCTGTTCGTGGAGCAGCTCCTGTCGATGCTCATCGACGAGGGACGGCTGCGACAGGCGGACGGACGCTGGGAGGTGGTCGGCGACGTTGCCGAGCTCGACGTGCCGCCCACGATCCAGGCGCTGCTGGCGGCCCGCATCGACCTGCTGGAGGGGGGCGAGCGAGCGGTCATCGAGCCCGCCAGCGTCATCGGCCAGATCTTCGCGCGCGCCGCGGTCGCCGAGCTTGCCCCGGAGCCGATCCGCCCGGGCATCGACGAGCAGCTGGGCGCCCTCACCCGCAAGCAACTAATCGGCCTCTCGACGACCTCCACCGACGAGGAGCTGGCCTATCGGTTCCCCAACATCCTCATTCGCGACGCCGCCTACAACGGCCTGTTGAAGCGAGCTCGCGCCGACCTGCACGAGCGGTTCGTCGATTGGGCGGAGGAGCTCAACCTGCGCGAGGGTCGGGGCGAGGAGTTCGAGGAGATCCACGGGTATCACCTGGAGCAGGCGTATCGGTACCTGACCGAGCTGGGAATGGTCGACGACCACGCCCGCCGGGTGGGAATCCGGGCATCCGGCAAGCTTGCCTCCTCCGGTCGTCGGGCCATGGTGCGGGGCGACATGCCCGCCGCCGGCAGCCTCCTGCGTCGAGCGGCTGCCACCCGCGCCAGGTCGGATCCAGATCGGCTTCGGATCCTGCCGGACCTGGCGGAAGCGCTGACCGAGCTGGGAGAGTTCGAGGAGGCACGAGCCGTCCTGCGAGATGCGACCGAAACGGCGCGCGACCTGGAAGATCCCCTCGTTGCAGCCCGGGCCGAGCTGATCCAGCTGTACGTCCGGCTCTATTCCGGCGAATCGGACGGCGAGGGCGACTGGAGCTCCACGGTCATGAGCTCCACCGAGAGAGCCCTGCCAGTCTTCGAGGCGGGAAATGACGAAGCCGGCCAGACGTTCGCCTGGCGATTGCGAGCCCTCATGTTCGGGGCTGCGCAGCGAACGGCAGATGCGGCGGCGGCGGCCGAGCAGGTGGTGGAGCGGGCGCGACGAACAGGGAACCTGCGCGCCGAGATCCGTGGAGCGCTGGTCTACGCATGGGCGTTGCTCTACGGTCCGACGCCCGTCCCGGACGCGAGTGCTCGTCTGAGGGAGGTCGCGGAGCGCATCAGCGCCGACCAGCTGGGGGTCGCCAAGGTCAACCTGCAGCTCGCGCAGCTGACCGCCATGGCCGGCGATTTCGAGACAGCACGGGAGCTCTATCGCACCAGCCAGCTGAAGCTCGAGGAGCTGCGGGCCGGAATCCACGCCCAGTCGACCTCCCTCGACGCCGCTCGAGTCGAGCTGCTCGCGGGCGACCCCGCAGCTGCGGAGCGGCTGCTGCGGCGCGACTTCGACGCGCTCACGGCCATCGGGGAACGGTGGTACCTCTCCAGCGTTGCCGGGCTGCTTGCCCATTCTGTGGAACGCCAGGGTCGCGTGGATGAGGCCGACGAGATCTCGCGCATCGCCGAGGAGATGTCAGCCCCGGACGACGTCGATGCACAGGCCATCTGGCGCGGCGCCCGCGCGCGAGTCTTGGCCCGCCGGGGCCGCTACTCAGAAGCTGCGGCGCTGGCGCGCGAGGCAGTCGAGATGCGTGCGAGCGTGGATACGCTCGTCGACCGGGTCGACGCATTCATGGATCTGGCAGACGTGCTGCGGCGGGGGGGCGACCGACCGGGGTCCGACGCGGCGCTTCGAGAGGCACTCGGCGTCGCCAGAGGTAAGGGCGACGTCGTCGCCGAGCGCCAGATCCAGGAGCTGCTCGCCCAATAGGAAGGCGCCGAGGCGTCTCGCCCCGGCGCCTTCCCGACGTCCCACCTTACCCGATGCCCAGCTTTCCGTTGCGCAGCAACCAGATCGTGACCTGGATGCCCCACTTGAACTTCTTGGCTGAGTAGCAATCGGCGACTGGAGTATCCGCGCAGATCGTAGTGATCGCCACACCGTCGTGGTAGACAGTGAGGGTGTTGACGTTTTCACCGTTCGGAATCTCGGCGTTGTGCAGGTTGACGATGACCTTGAATTGCCCGTACTGGCCGGACCCGTTGCCGACGTGGATGTCGCTGCCCTGACTGAAGCATTGTCCCGAAGCGCAGCCGTTCGAAACGCCCGGACCATCCTGGACCGACACGCCGATTCCAGTCGTCGGTGAATAGACGATCGTGCTCTGCTTGTTGCCGGTGCTGAGGGTTTCGTTATCTCCGACCGTCAGCAAGGAGCCCGTGACCAGGAAGCGCCCAGAGAAGTCGTCGGTGCCGTTGAGCCCAACGCTGTCCGAAACGGGGAAGCTATCACCGTGGCCGAGACCGACCGTGCTCCACACGAACTCGACCGGCATCGAGGTACCGGTTGAGATGGCCTGCAGGACGATGACCGCGTCAATTGAGTCGCCGGGCTTGAGCTGGCCGAAGCTGCAGTCCAGCGGGACGGTCGTCGGGCAGGTGCCGGTCGTGCCGTCGCTGCGAGTCCAATTCACGCTGTAGATCGCTCGTTCGTAGCTCTCGGTGAGGAAGAACTGCGAGACGGTGCTGGTGTCGTCGTTGCGAGCCCAGGTGCTGAACTGGACGTACGCACCCGGCGAGACCACCGTCGGCTGTGCGCCGGTTGCGAGCGGGACAGCCTCGGTTCCGCTCCCCGCGGTCACGTTCGGTATCGCGGCCAGCGTTGTCGCCGGCAGCGCAGCTGAGGCGGTGAGGCTCAGGAGCAGACTTACGGAGGTAAAGAGGGTCGAGACGCGCTGTCGGATCATCGGGGTGTTGTCAGCCTCGTTCTGGATGGCGGTCGCCGAACGGCACTGGGCGCGGCACCATGCATCGGCCCCTGGCTCGGTCCGCCAGTCTACCCAGTCGCGCCCTGTACTGCTAGTACTTTCGCTCTATTTCGCACCGCTCAGGACCGTACCGTTGTGCACCAGATGCACCCAGATGCGTTGCGCTTGGTCAACAACGCCAGCCGCCTCGGCTAGGCGTTCACCGCGTCGAGGAATTCCCACCACGCGTCAAGGGCGGCCCGCGTGGCGGCCAGCACGGCCTCCTCGTCGGCGGCGGTCGGCGCAAGTTCCGAGATCATGGAACGCTCGGCGCCGGAGTGCTCGACGTCGAGCGTCGAGTGCACCGTGAAGAAGGCCAGCGTCCGCGGATCGTCGATCCCGTACTGGTCCACCAGGCCGCGGATCTTCTCGGCAGCCACCTCGGGGACCTGGCCCTCATACGCGTACAGGGCAGCGATGCCCGCCGCGATCGGCCCATCCGACACAGCCGACCAGTAGGTGTCGAGGAGTGCCCGCGTCCCGCCGTTGGCAGGAGCGGTCCGCACCGAGGTTCGCTCAACGCCGATCCCCTCGCCGAAGCGCAGCCACATCTCCGCGTGGTTGACCTCGCCGTGCTCCTCGTCCCACAGGTTGTCGAGCAGGGACTGTCGGACATCGGGCCGGTCCGAACGGGTATGGAGCGCCGAGAGGAGCCGCGGGAAGGTTGACTCGAATGCGTAGTACTGGCGTGCGTACTCCTGGAGCTCGCCGCGGGTGAGCTCCCCGGCGCGCCACTTGGTGTAGAACGGGTGCTTCAGCAGGTGGCGCTCAGCGATGAGCGCGTCGATTCGCTCCAGGAGATCCATGCGCGAGGTGCCCTCCATCCGTGGTGGCGGCTGCTCGGGAGCCACCTTCCGCGAAGGATAGCCCGACGAGCCGATGGCCGTCCGGGATCGTTCGCGGCTAGCCGCCGAACCAGTGTCCCAGGCGATCCATCTCGAAGCGCTCCTTGGCTGCGCGCTGCGTCGCGTCCGGCATCGACAGCGTCACGAGGGGAGGATCCGCGAAGAAGTCGCCAGTGACCGTGCTGGCCTCGCCGCCCCCCATCTCCAGGAAGCAGGCGCCTTGACCGTCGAACGTGGCGGTCGGCGCCTCGCCACGCAGGACGGCGGCGATCCGGGCGGCGACGGCCATCCCCTCCTTCTCGGCGAAGAGGCCGGCCTTCGGCAGCGGCAGGCCATTGGCGAGCGGGATCGCCGTCGCATCGCCGATCGCGTAAACCCCGGCATGTCCGGTCTCCAGCGTCGATCGATCGACCTTGACCCAGCCTCCCGAGGCAGCCAGCCCGGCCTCGACAAGCACTGGCGGGCAGCGGTGCGGCGGCACCGCCAACAGCAGGTCGAAGGGGAGCTGCTCGTCGTCTCCGAAGTGGACCGTCCGCTCGGTCACCGCCGTCGCCATGCGATTGGCCTGGAAGACGATGCCGCGCTCCTCGAGGCGCCCGTCCAGTGGCACGCACTCCGCTGCGCCGAGGATCGGCAGCACGATCGGCGTCGGCGCGAACACCGTGAGGTCGACATCAATGCCGCGTGCGTCGAAGCGGTCGCCCAGCAGGAGCGCCAGCTCATACGGGGCCGGCGGGCAGGGGTAGGGCGTCCCGAAGATGCCGACCACCACCCGTCCACCTCGGAACGCGTCGACGATGCCATGCACCTGGTCCAGGTGGGATCGGTCCCAGGCGTTGAGGCCGTGCTCGGCCAGACCGAGGACGGCGTCCATCGCCTGCTCGGCTCCCAGCGCCACGACCAGCGCGTCCGCCTCCAGCACCGATCCGTCGACGGTTGCGCTCCGGGCGCTCGGATCGATCCGGGTGGCCGAGCCTTGCAGCACCGTGATGCCGCGGGCGGCCAGGCTCGCCAGTGAGCGGGTGCCATACGCGATCGGCGAGATGCCCAGGATCGCCCATGTCTTGCGCAGCCCCATCGCGAAGTCGTCGCGGCGATCGACGAGGACGATCTCGTCGCGTTCGGCCAGCTGCTCGCGCAGGGCGACGGCCGCCGCGATCCCGCCGAATCCCGCGCCGAGGACGAGAACGCGTGCCATCGGAGGAGCCTAGCCCTCTGCGTCCGATCGCGCCGCGGCGAGCCGCTCGCGCACGACCGCCTCGGCGGCGCTGCTGCTTCGCATGTCGCCGCAGACCGCTCCCAGGAAGGCGGAGCAATCCAGTGCGAACGCCTCGACCGGCCCGACCGCGACCACCGAGGCAGTCCGCGGCACATCCCGGATCAGCGCGATCTCTCCGAAGGAATCGCCAGGGCCCATCGTCCGCAGCCGGACGCCATCCGCGACGGCCTCGGCCCGGCCGGCGGCGAGGATGTAGAACCGGTCGCCCACCTCGCCCTGCTGGATGATGCGCTCACCATCCTGGTAGGAGCGGACCGCAAGGTCGCCGGCGACCTGCTCAAGGATCGTCATCGGCAGTGGCGCCAGCATCGGCACGCCGCGAAGGATGGCCAGCTCGCGCTCCGGAATGACCGCGTCGGCATCGGACCGCGCAACCCAGCGCCAGGTGAGCACCGCCAGGGCCGGCAGGAGCAGACCCGTGGCGATCAACGCCCCCCGAATGTCAAGCAGTGCCAGCAGGAGCGGCGCGACCGCGGAACCGATGCCGCCGCCCAGCATCACCCCGGATTCCAGGACGCCGAAGATGCGGCCGCGCACCGCATTCGGCACGCTGCGTTGCATGATCGTGAAGCCGGCGACGTCGAGCACGGCGTTCCCCAGCCCCAGCACCGCGAGGAAGAGCACCGCGGCAGGCGCCCACGGCAGGAGGCCGATCAGCAGGATCGGTATCCCCCACAGGACCAGGCCGATGGCGAACGGGCCGGCCATCCTGCGCCGCGCGACGAGGGTGACCGTCGCGAGCACGCCCAGGAAGCCGCCGGCCCCGATCGCCGAGTTGAGATAGCCGACTCCCTGTTCGCCGACGGAGAGGAGTTCCACGGCAGCCACCACCAGCAGGACGTTGAGCAGGCCACGGACGATGATCTGCGCCCAGAAGAGGCCGACGACCAGCCCGGCGCGCGGGTACTCCACCAACGCCGCGATCCCGCCGAGGAGGGTGGCCACAAGCCCGCCACGGCGTTCCTCGCGACGCAGGGCCTGCGCGGGATGGATGCCGCTCACGCTCACTGCGGCCATCCCGAACACGACCGCCGGGACGGCGAATCCCCAGGCCGGCGTCGTGTACGCGATCAGCAGGCCGCCCAGGGCCGGCCCGATCAGCGTGCCGATCCCCTCGAAGGTGCTCGATGCGACGTTCGATGCGACCAGCTCCTCCGGTGAGCGAGCGAGCGCCGGCATCAGGGGCATATGGGTCGGTCGGTGCAGGACCCCGAGGAGGGCATCCAGCGGCGCGATGGCGTACACCACCAGCGGCGGCAGGCCGGCGACGACCGCGAGGGCCGCCAGGCCCACCAGGGTCGCCCGTCCGAGGTGAATGGCCAGCAGGACGCGGTGACGCGGCAGCCGATCGGTGATCGCCGACAGCGCCGGGGAGAGGAATGCCGCCGGCAGCGTCCGAACCAGCCCGAGGATCCCCACGGCCACGACCCCGCTCGTCTGGTAGGCGTAGACCCAGAGCGCGACAAGCCATGACCACTCCCCCGCGTAGCCGAGCATCCAGGCCAGCAGGGCGCGGCGAATGTCCGGGTTGACGAGGACGCGCCGAAGCGCATCCCCGGCGACAGCGAGGCGCTGGATCATCGGAGTGCGAGGATACGCCGTCGGGTGCTCGCCTCCGCGGCGAGGTGGCGATCAGCCCTGGGTGCCGGCCAGGATCGGCAGCGCCGCCACGGCGGTGAGGTCGGAGTCGATCACCTCACGATCCTCTGGATCGGCAATCGCCGCCGTGGCCGCCCGGGCGCGAGCCAGCCAGGCACGCGCCTCGTCGACGTCGCCCGCCACGGCGGAGGCCCGAGCGAGCGCCTCATAGGCCGCCGCCACCACCCAGTCGCCGAGGCCGGTCGCCTCGCAGATGGCCAGGCTTGCCCGGGCATGGTGGACCGCCGGCTCCCCGCGTCCCAGGATCGAGTACACCCGCGAGCACTGCCATTCCCCCACCGCGCGCTGTTGGTCGCCGCCTAGCTCCCCGGCCTGCGACCAGTGCCAGCGCGAGGCGTGCGCGGCGTGGACCATCTGATCGTCCTCGGCGGGCGTTCGCGCGGGGGCCTCGAGCATCTCCCATACGGCGTTGAAGAGGGCTACCCCCTGCGTCCGGTGCTGGGCAGGGTCCAGGATCGTCGGCTCGTGCCCGTGGAAGTGCTCGGCGTGGTCGTCCTCACGGTGGTCATGTTCATGGTCGTGCCCGTCGTGGTCGTGGTTGTGGTCGTGCTCGTCGCTCATGGCAGCAGGGTAGCGTCAGGGTCGCATCAGCGGAGCCAGGATCGCGGCCATCTGCTCCGCGTGGGGAGACGCGCGGTACTCGTTCATGGCGTCGGGATCGAGCAGGTGCTCCTCCACCGCTCCGGAAGCCCGCACGTAGGCCACCGGGTAGATGGTGGAGTCGGGGCTCGGCTCCAGGGTGACGGCCACGGCGTCGGGGCCGGGTGCGTCCACGAATTCGGCCAGCGGCCAGATGCCGTCGTCCCGCCAGCCTTCGTCTGAGACCGATGCCACCTGCGCCAGGTACGACCGCTGGTTCCATAGCTCGGGAGCGCTCGTCAGCTGCTCCAGGAGGAATGGCGCCAGCGCATCGGCCTCGATCGCGGGACGCGGGGTCTCGATCCCGAACCGGGTCTCGGCAAGATGTCGGGCCAGCACCCGTGCGTTGTAACGATAGCCGTGCAGCGCCCCGGAGTTGGCCGGGATGCCGTGCTTCTTCAGCCCTGCTGCGGCCTGGGTGATGGTTCCGGCGAAGAAGATGCCCGGCATGGTGGCCGATTCCCAGAGCGGCGTGAGCGCCGGCATCTTGCCCTGTGCGAAGGTGGCGACGCCGAGGGCCGGCAGGTCGCGCATCGGCACCGCGAAGCCGGTGGTCGCGATCGCCGCATCCGCCTCGTAGATGAGCTCGCG
>DASYRA010000018.1:0-31129 GCA_036004845.1 Candidatus Limnocylindria bacterium | reverse complement strand
CGAGCCGTCCAGCCGCCCCCGCCTGACCTTCTTCTTTCCCGCCTTCAACGAGCAGGAGAACATCGAGCGGACTGTCGAGCGGGCGCTCTCCGAGATCGGTCCGCTGGTGCCGTCGATCGAGGTCCTGGCCATCGACGACGGATCCACCGATCGGACGCCGATGCTGGCGGATGCCCTGGCCGCCGCTGATCCGCGGGTGCGCGTTCACCACCAGCCGAACCGCGGCTACGGCGGCGCGATCAAGGCGGGCTTCGAGCAGGCGCGCGGCGAGCTCATCTGCTTCTCGGATGGCGACCTGCAGTTCGACCTGCGCGAGATAAGCCGCCTCCTCGATCGTCTGCGGGACGAGCGGAAGCCGGTTGACGCGGTGATCGGCTTCCGGATCAAGCGCCGCGACCCATTCCACCGCATCTTCATCGCCAAGACGTACAACGCCATCGTCTCGGTGGCCTTCGGACTGCGGGTGCGCGACATCGACTGCGCCATGAAGCTCTTCAGGCGAGAGGTGTTCGACGGGCTGCGCCTGGATGCCGAGGGGCCGTTCCTGTCGGCCGAGCTGCTCATCAAGCTGCGGGCGCGAGGGGTGCGCTTCGCGCAGGTGGGAGTCAATCACTTCCCCCGCGCCGCCGGCCAGAACACCGGGGCCAGCTTCCGCAAGATCCTGCGCACCTTCTGGGACCTGGCCCGGCTGCGCTGGGACCTGTGGACCAGGCGCGACGAGGTCCTGGGCCGCCGCGGCTGAGGCCGTCAGGCCCCCTGCTCCTCGCTTGGCGGACCCTTCTCCCCGCCCTCCAGGTCGACGTCGAGCGAGTTGACGAACTCGCGGAAGATGGCCAGCTTCTCGTCCAGCTCCTCGCCGGGTTCCGCACGGTCCGGTTCCACGCCCGCCTCGTCGAGCACCCGCTCGTCGACGTAGATGGTCGACCCGGTGCGCACCGCCACCGCGATGGCGTCGCTGGTGCGGGAGTCGATCTCGGCCTCCCCGCCGTCGGCGGTCTCGAGGTAGAGCCGCGCGTGGAAGGTGCCATCCGTCACGTGCGTGACGACGACGCGGCTGATGCTCGAGTTGAGGGCGGCCACGCTGCTCACCAGCAGGTCGTGGGTCAGCGGGCGCTCGGCGTTGAGGCCCTGCAGCCGCATGGCAATGGCATTGGCCTCGGCCGGGCCGATCCAGATCGGCAGGTACCGCTCCCGGTCGGACTCCTTCAGGATGACCACGTGCTGGCTCGAGAGCATGTGGACCCGCACCGACTCCACGATCATCTCGACCAGCCGAACGCGGCCCGAGGGCTGCTCTGCCATGGACCGATTCTAGTTGAGGCTACTCGAGGACGACGCGAACGATCCGGGTCGGCGTCAGCAGGTAGGCCACCGGGGGACCGTCGGCCACCGAGGCGACGCTGAGGGCACGCACCTCGTCGAGCAGACCGGCCTCCGGGCCGCTGCGCGCGGCGAGCCACTGGCGCAGGAAGGACCCGTCGGCGCGCTGATAGGCGAGGATCCGGGCGTTGGTTGCGTCGTAGACATAGAAGGTCTCGCGGTCGCCGATCGTCGCGCCGTCGAGCAGCCGGTAGTCGAGGGTCGGACGGAGGCTGCCATCCGGCGGCGGGTCGAGCGAGTAATCCTCCTGCGCGAGCGGCGTCCCGAAGTTGACGCGGGTCACGCTGTGGGCCTGGAGGAGCCACAGGCTGGCGTCCGCGAAGATGTCCCGCGCCCCTGCGGCCGGCAGGTCCGGCCGCTCGACGAGATAGGGCTCGGGTGGATCGGTGTAGCGCACCGGGATCACGTCGCCGGGCGTCCACTTGATGACGTCGTCCCTGCCGGGGTCGACCAGGTACAGGTTGAAGATCTCCAGCGGGGGCCGATGCTGGAGGGCGGCCAGCAGCCGGCTCTCCGTCGAGACGGCGTCGAGGCCCGGGAGCCCCAGGGGACGCGCGATCTGCTCGACGAGGTCGAAGCGCCACGCCTGCCGATCGCGGTCGAGCAGCACCACGTCGGTTGCCGCGGTGGCGATCATCCAGGGGGCTCCTGCGGTGACGCCGCCGAACTCCTGGCCGGCCCGATACGGGACCGTCGCCACCCCCGTCGCCGGGTCCACCCGGATCACCCGGCCGCGACCGACCTCGGCGACCCACAGGGAGCCGTCGCTGGCCATGACCATGTCGACCGGGTCGGTGGCGGTGAAGGACGCGGCCAGATCGGTCACGGTGGCGCTGTCCGTGAGGCGTCCCACCGCGAAGATCGTGTCCAGGCCGCGCTCGATGCGCCCTCGCAGCGGGTCGAGCGAGGCCGACGCGACGCCAGCCTCCTCCGCCCGCTCGACAGCGGCGAGCGCATCGGTCAGGAGCGCTGCCGCGCGCGTTGGGTCGCGGTCGATGAGATCCCTGCCGTCGACCCGCTCCTCGGCCGAGGAGACCAGGTCGAGCGCCTCGCCGATGGCGGTTCGCGCGATCTCGGCGCGCAGGATGGCGTCGGTCGGACGCGGGTTGGGCAGGTTGGCCACGCTGACGCCGACGGCCAGAAGGGCCGCCACGGCCGCGATCCCGAGCAGGCCGCGGCGTCGCCTGCGCCCCTCTTCCCGCAGTGCCGTGCGCGGAATGCTGGTCGGGTAGCGAGCCCGCCGGCGCGGGACGAAGGCGAGCGCCATGTTGACGCCCACCAGCAACCCGCGTGCCAGCGCGCGCTGGCCGGCGTCGATCGCGTCCCCGCCGCGGTGCAACGCGTGCCCGATGGCATCGGCCAGGGGGACCGGGCTGCGGTCGGGGAGCCCGGCCAGCTCCTCGTGGGGGTGGACCGGTTCCAGCTGGTGGGTGGCGGTCGTGGCCGGCAGCTCGATCAGCTCGATCGCCAGCAGCCCATCGGAGCCCTGGCCGTCGCGGATCTTGAAAAGCTGGTGCAGATGCTCGACCGCCGCCGCCGGGCGGAGCGTGGCCAGGGCGTGCTGGACCTCGTCGACGCCGACGACCTGGGCCACGTTGCGCGACAGCAGCGCGACGCGGTCGCCCGCTGCCAGCTCACCCTGCCAGGTGTACGGCTTGATCTCGAGCGCCTCTCCCAGCGTCTCGGCGACCCGGCGCTCGCGGATGCGCGGGTCCTCCTCGTCGACTGAGGGGGGCGGTGGCAGCTCGAACATCCGATCGTCCCGGACGATGACGGCGGCCGCGGGTCCAAGCTTCGCCACGTGACCCTCGCGCCCCCGCACCACGAGCGCGACGATGCTCACCCCACCGCGTCGGGTCAGGCCGAGGCGAGAGCGCTGGTGGTACAGGAGCCGATTGGCCGCGGAGAGCGCCTTGCTGATCGCCCCGGTGGCGCCCGCGGAGAGGTCGTAGTAGTAGTCGCGCTCGATCGTCTCCAGCGCCTCGGCCGCCGCACGACCCAGCGCCGGGTCGTCGCCGGTGACCTGTGCCAGGAGGAAGAGGCTGCCCTTGGTGCGCACCTCCGACCCGATGGTCGGCTCGCGGAAGCGCAGCAGGTCGAGCGCGCCGGGGCTGCGTTCCTCGCCGGCCAACAGGCCGATGCGGGTGGCCAGGCGGTTGCTCATCGGAATCCGCGGACTCGAGCGAAGGACGGCGACGCCCGATTATAGGGAGCGGCCACCCTCGGAACGAGCCACCGAAACGGCGACCCGGGTGATGACGATCGTCGCCCCCGGACGCCCATCCATGCGCTCGTTGGCGGCGGCCATGAGCGCCTCGGCGCGAAGGCCCAACTCCTGCGCCAGGATCGGTTCGGAGGCCTCCACCTGGGCCGTCCCGGCGCGTACCGTGATCAGCCGCGAGGAGAGGCCGCCGCGCTCGAGGCCGGCGGCGGCGACCGCCTCCTGCCACGCCAGCCGCGCCTGGGCCAGCGCGATCTGCTCGGCAGCGCCCGGGCCCATGCAGGCCAGCAGGGCGCGCTGTACCGCGCTGGCGGCCTCCTCGGTGCGGCTCATGCCACCCGGGGCGCCTCGGAGAGGCGCCCCTCGCCGACCTGCCAGATGGTCACGCCCCTCCGTCCGGCCGGGAGCGTCGACAGGTCGGCCATCGTGACCAGCACCTGGCCGCGCTCGAGGAGGAGCGACAGCAACCGCTCGGAGCGATCCGCGTCGAGCTCGGAGAAGACGTCGTCCAACAGCACGATGGGGGTCGGGGCGCCGTCCGAGCCGAGCAGGTCGGTCTCGGCCAGCTTGAGCGACAGGATGATCGTGCGCTGCTGCCCGCGGCTGGCGTGCGTCGCCACCTCGCGACCGGCGAGCTCGACCCGCAGGTCGTCGCGGTGCGGCCCGACCAGCGAGACGCCGTTCCACAGCTCCTTCTCCCGGACCTGGCCGATCCGGCGCCGGTACGCGGCCTCCAGCTCCTCGAGCGCCGGCGCGCGGCCGGCCACGGAGGGTCGCTCCGGCCAGGCGTCCTTGAGGGTGTCGGCGTAGCTGAGGCGCACCTGCTCCCCTCGCTCGTCGACGGGCGCGACCGCGTCGTGGAGCGCCGGGAGCGCGGCCGCCAGGTCGGCGACGAGATTCAGTCGCGCGGCCATCACCCGCGCCCCCACCAGGGCGAGCTGCTCGTCCCAGAAGGCGAGGTTGTCGGGAGTCGCCTCCTCGCGCCGGATGGCCCGCAGCAGGGCGTTGCGCTGGGCGAGGATCCGCCCCAGCTCGCCCAGGTCGCGTGCCGCCGCGCGGTGCCGCTGAGCGAGGATCGCGTCCAGGAACCGACGCCGCTCGGACGGTGCCCCGACCAGCAGCAGCATCTCCTCCGGCCTGAAGAGGACGACCCGCACCGTGTCGCCGATCGACGAGGCACGTCGGGCCAGCCCGTTGACGGTGACCCGCTTGCGGATTTCCGGCGGCGCGTCCTCGGCGGGCACCAGCAGCTCCACCCGTGCCGTGGCAGCGCCCTGGGGGTCCGACAGGTCGAGTCGCACGCGGGCGAACGGCCGCGAGTGGCGCACCAGCTCCGCGTCCGCTCCTGCCCGATGCGAGCGGCCGGTGACCGCCACGAAGATCGCCTCCAGCAGGTTGGTCTTGCCGGCGCCGTTCGGGCCGGCGACGATGGTCAGGCCGGGTTCGGGATGCAGCTCCGCGCTCGCGTAGCTGCGGAAGTCCTCGAGGACGAGTCGGGTCAGGCGCACCGCTCTGCTCCGGCCACCGCGCGGGCGGCCCTCTCTACGATGCGGTCCGCACCGGCATGATGACGTGCACGTAGTCGTCCTTGCCGACCCCGCGGATAACACCGGGGGCCAGCGGGCCGGAGAGCTCCAGAGCGGCCTCATCGGCCCCCAGGTTGCTGAGCACGTCGATCAGGTAGCGCGCGTTGAAGGCGATGCTGGTCGGCTGCCCGTCGATGCTGGCCTCGAGCGCATCGGCCGCATCCCCGACATCCGCCGCGTGGGCGGTGATCGAGACCCCATCGGCCGCCTCGCCGCCGATCTCGATCTTCACGATGTTGGCGCTGTCACGGGCGAAGATGCTCGCCCGCCGGGCGCCCGCCAGGAAGGCTTCACGATCGAGCACGGCCCGGCTGGTGTGCCCGGTCGGGATCACCGGCTCGTAGTTGGGGAACTGGCCCTCGATCAGCCGGCTGACCAGGTCGATCCCGCTGAGGTGGAAGAGGACCTGGCTCTTGTTCGGCGTGACGGTGATCTCGATCGCCTCCTCCGCGTCCGGCATGATCCGCATCAGCTCGGCGTAGGAGCGGGCGGGCACGACGATCGTGATCTCCGGGCTGACCGGCTTGGCGAGCGTGAGGCTCCGGACGGCGATGCGATAGTTGTCCGCCGCGGCGAGCGTCATACGGTCGCCGGCCAGGCGGGTCAGCACACCGGTCAGGATCGGGCGGCTCTCATCGCTTGCCGCCGCGAAGACGACCTCCCCCAGGGCCTCGCGCAGCGCGCGCGAGTCGGCGCTGGTGACCGGGGTGTCGCCGATGGCGGCCACGACCGGGAACTCATCGGCCTCGATCCCCTTGATCGAGGAGCGGCTCCCCCCGCAGGTGACCTTCAGGGTGCGGTCCTTGGCCGAGTACTGGAGGTCGATGCGCTGGTTCGGGAGCGACGAGACGAGCTCGGTGAGGAGCTTCGCCGGGACGGTGATCTCGCCCGCATCGGTGACCTTGCCCGGGACCCAGCAGTTGATGCCGATCTCCAGGTTGGTCGCCGTCAGCTTGAGGCCGGCATTCTCGGTCTTGAGCAGGACGTTGGCCAGCACCGGGAGGGTGGCCCTGCTGCTGACGGCTCGCCCCACCACCCCCAGGCCGCGCGCCAGGTTCTCCTGCATGACCGATACGTTCATTCGGACCTCACCCTAACCGCCCGTTGAGTTTCTCCACGGGCCTCTCCGTCACTCTATGAAACCAGGGAAAGAATACTTGTCCGCAGCCGTCTCCAGTAGGCGTGTGGACGGTGTGGATCACCACGCTCGCCCGTGCTCCGCCTCCCTGCCGATAACTGTCTTGCGCCGGTGGGTATCCACCCCACGGATGAGCCATCGCGGTGGATGGCTCGGGCCATTCGGTTGAAAACCCCTCCCGTCTGCGGCCGCCGACCCGGCATCTTGGTCCACGTTGCGCGCCGCTTCTCCACCGTTCAGGGCGCGTTGTCCACGCGGTGCCCGGCGTCACTCGGAGTAGATCATCTCCCGCACCGCGCTCACCTCGCGCCGCATCTCGTCGTTCTCGGCCAGCTCCCGCGCGATCTTGTCGTAGGCGTGCAGGACGGTCGAATGGTCGCGGCCGCCGAGCTCGGCGCCGATCCGCAGCAGGGAGATGTCGGTCTCCTCGCGGATCAGGTACATCGCGATCTGGCGTGGCACCACGATCGCCTTGTCGCGCTTCGACGAGCGCAGCTGGTCGAGGTTGACGCCGTAGTAGTCGGCCACCGCGCGCACGATGCGCTGCGGGGTGATCGAGCGCTTCTTGGGGTTGTACATGACGTTCGAGAGGACCGCGCTGGCCAGCTCGTTGTTGATCGGCATCCCGGACATCGAGGCGTAGGCCACGACCCGGTTGAGGGCTCCCTCCAGCTCGCGGACGTTGCTCACCACCTTGCGCGCGATGAACTCGATCACCTCGGCCGGGATCAGGTTGAGCTGATCCTCCGCCTTGCTGCGCAGGATCGCGATCCGGGTCTCGAGGTCCGGGGGCGTCAGGTCGGCGATGAGACCCCACTCGAACCGGGAGCGGAGCCGCTCTTCGAGCGTGGTGATCGCCTTCGGCGGGCGGTCGCTGGAGAGGACGATCTGCTTCCCCGCCTCGTGGATCGTGTTGAAGGTGTGGAAGAACTCCTCCTGGGTCCGCTCGCGCTCGGCGATGAACTGGATGTCGTCGATCAGCAGCACGTCGATGCGGCGGTATCGGTTGCGGAAGTCCTCCATCCGCTGCTCGCGGATCGAGTTGATGAAGTCGTTCGTGAACTTCTCGCTGGTCGCGTACAGGATCCGCTTGCGGGGGAACTTGACCGATACGGCATTGCCGATGGCGTGCATCAGGTGGGTCTTGCCGAGCCCCACGCCGCCATACAGGAAGAGCGGGTTGTAGGCGTGGCCCGGGCGCTCGGCGACCGAGAGAGCCGCGGCGTGCGCCAGGCGGTTGGCGCTGCCCACGATGAAGTTGCTGAAGGCGTAGCGCCCGTTGAGGTTGACGGTGTTGCCGCCGGCGGAGGCGGGCGGCAGGGGGAGGGAATCATCGTCGAGCTGGGCGGGCACCGGGCCGGGCGCATCGGCCACCACGAACTCGACCTGGACCGATCCACCCACCACGCGGGCAAGGGTCTGGCTGACCAGAGTTCGGTAGCGGTTGTCGAGCCAGTCGCGGGCAAACCCGTTCGGGGCTGCGATGCGATAGCGGTTCTCGTCGAGGTCGACGAGCGACGTGTCCTTCAGCCAGGTCTCAAAGTTGGCGGGGGAGAGAGAGACCTGCAGCTCGCCCAGGACGGCACGCCATACCTGCTTCGCATCCATCGATAGCCAACTCCCAATCGATTGAGCCGCGGCGTTCCGGCACCTGTCGAGGACCTCCCTCGGGGCGCACGGGACCCGGTCAGATGGGCGTGGGGCCTCGGGGGTCGCGGTAGTGTAGCAGCACCATTTCAGGACGGGCAATGGATTCCTTCAAGTTGTCGTCGCAGGGGGCTCGAGGTTTGACACTCCGCTCGACGCGTCGCTAGAATCGCCGGGCAGAGCGAGACGGGCCGCAGCACAGGGCCATCGCGTGAGGCTGGCGAAGACGCCAGCCGTTCTTGTGTTATCGACCCGAATCGCCGCCGCTGAACGAGGACAGGCACGCACTCATGAAGAGGACCTACCAGCCCAAGAAGCGCGCCCGGAAGCGGGAACACGGCTTTCGCGCTCGCATGGCTTCGAAGGGTGGTCGCCGCGTGCTTGCCCGTCGTCGGGCGAAGGGGCGCGAGAAGCTCAGCGCCTGACGGCGACGAGGACCCCGGGGTGCCGCCTCTTGAGATGCTTCGACGCAAGGCGGACTTCGACGCAATCGGTCGCCACGGGACGGTTCGCTCCAGTCGGCTCCTGGTCCTGCGATCGATGCGGACCTCGGGGTCGAGGACGAGGGTCGGGCTGAGCACCCCGCGAACGCTCGGTGGCGCCGTCCAGCGCAATCGGGTGAGGCGTCGGCTGCGCGACCTGCTCCGCGAGCAGCTGAAGGCCACGGAGAAGGGCCTGGACCTGTTGCTGATCGCGCGATCGGAGGCGGGTTCTGCAACCTACGCGGAGCTGCGAGAGGCATTGCGATCGCTCCTCGAGCGATCCGGAATCGGTGGATGAGGAAGATCGGACTCGGGCTGATCGTCGCGTACCAGCGGCTCTTCGCATGGCTGCCGCCCAGCTGCCGCTATACCCCGAGTTGCTCGCAGTACACCTACCAGGCCATCGAGCGCTACGGACTTCTGCGGGGGTCGTGGATGGGTGCGCGCCGCATCTCCCGCTGCCATCCGCTGCACCCGGGCGGCTATGACCCGGTCCGCTAGAGAGAGCACCAGACCTTGAACCTCGTACTCGGCGCCGGCTTCCTGGGGATCGAGCATTTCACGCCGCCGTGGGACGTCTTCTTCCTGCCGCTCTTCAACCTGCTGATCGCGTCGTATCGGATCATCTTCAGCGACTTCGCCCTCGCGATCATCGTCTTCACGATCGTCATCCGGACCCTCCTGGCCCCCCTCTTCGTGCGGCAGATCCAGTCGCAGAAGGAGATGCAGCGGATGGCGCCCCTCATCCGCGAGGTGAACCGCAAGCACAAGGGCAACCGCACCAAGATCGCCGAGGAGACGCAGGCGCTGTACCGCGAGCATGGGGTCAACCCGGCCGCGGGCTGCCTCCCGGTCGTTCTCCAGCTGCCGCTCCTCTTCGCCCTCTACCAGGCCCTCATCCGAGCTTCGAACGTGGTCACGCTCTCGGTCAAGGACGCCGCCTCCGACACGTTCACGCAGCTGCAGGCGGCGCTTCCAGGCATCGTCAAGCTCCAGGACGTGAAGGACGCCGCCGGTCAGATCACCCAGGTCCAGTTCGCGGCTCCGGTGGCCGGCCCGTGCAACCTGCCGCAGTTCGAGGTCGCCAACTTCACCCACTTCCTGCCGCTCAACTGCCAGCTGGTCGATCCCCTCCAGCTGACCGAGAAGATCAACACGCACGTCTCGTGGCTGATGAACCTGGACCTGGCGCAGATCGACAACAAGTTCGGGTTCCTGATCCCGGGCATCGGCTTCACCATCTCGGCGCTGGCGATCCTGGCTGCGATGCTGCAGTTCATCCAGGTGCGGATGACGAGCCCCAAGCCGAACCCGGACGACCCGACGTCGTCGACCACCACCACCATGACCTACCTCTTTCCCCTGCTGACGATCTGGTGGGGCGGCCTCTTCCCGAGCGGCCTGATCCTGTACTGGGTCGTCTACACCGCCTACCTGGTCGTGCAGCAGTACCGGATCATGGGCTGGGGAAACCTCTTCCCGCTCTTCGGCTGGCAGCCGGGCTTCGCGCCGGCCCCGGAGGCCGGGCTTGTCAGCCGACCTGCGCGTCGCGACCCTCCCGCACCATCGGGGAGAGATGTCGCGTCGTCAAACCCACGTGCTTCTGGCTCGCCGGGCGGCACCAGCCGCCCCGCGTCCCGCCCCACCAAGAAGAGACGCCGAGGACGTAAGCGATGACATTTCGAGAGTTCACCGGAAAGAACGTCGAAGAGGCGATCCGCACCGCGATGAAGGAATACAGCGCGGAGCTCGCCGATCTCGACATCGAGATCCTCTCCCAGGGGAGCCGCGGCATCCTGGGCGTTGGAGGCGAGGAGGCACGCATCCTGGCCGCGCCGAAGTCCGCGGTCGCCGCCGCGGAGACGGTGCGCGAAACGGCCCCCGAGCCTGCCGAGCCGATGGCGCCGGCACGTGAACCGACCCGGTCGAGCGCCGCTGAGCCCGCCCCGGACGGTGAGCCGATGAGCGAGCAGGTGGCCGACCTGGGCCGGGCCGAGGCGCCGCCACGCCGCGACGCCGGCCGATCCCGCGGCGGGCGCGGGCGCTCGGACCGCGACGCGCGTGGTGGGCGTGGCGATCGCACGTTCCGCGACAGGCCGCCGCGCGAGCCGCGCGAGGACCGGCCGCCGCGCGAACCCGCCCCCTTCATCCCCGGCAAGCCGCTGGAGGAGCTCTCCGAGAAGGAACGGGGCACGCTGGAGGAGGCGAAGGGAGTGCTCGAGGAGCTGCTGCGCCTGATGGAGGTCCCCGGCACGGTCGAGGTCGCAACCGGTGGCGAAACCGCGCGGCTCAACGTGCGTGGCTCGGACCTGGGCGTCCTGATCGGCCGTCGCGGCGAGAAGCTGGCCAGCCTGCAGCACATCGTCAACCTGATCGTGGCCAAGAAGGAGGGCGAGTACCACCGCATCGCGGTGGACGTCGAAAACTACCGCGGCCGCCGCGAGGAACAGCTCCGCGACGTCGCCGATCGGGCCGCCAAGCGGGTCCTCCAGACCGGCAAGATCATCCAGCTCGAGCCGATGCCCGCGATCGAGCGCCGCATCGTCCACATGGCGCTGGTCGAGAACGGCAAGGTTCGGACCCAGAGCGTCGGGGTCGAGCCGAACCGCAGGATCGTGATCCTGCCCGCCACGAAGGTCGAATAGCCGGAGCGATCGGCATGGAGCGCGCGGCCGCGCCGTTGCAGGGCGCCCGCGCCATCGGGCGACTCGTGGCCGGCGGCCCGTGGATCGGGTTCGGGTATCGAGCGGCAGAGTGCCGCTTCGTGGTTGGGGCTGTCGACGGTGTCCGCGACCGCGCTGCGGACCAGGACCTGCTCCTCGCGCTCGCGATCGCCTACTTCGCGGAGGCCGTCGAAGGCCCGCCAGCCGACCTCGAGGCGATGCAGTCGGACCTATCCGCGCTGGTGCGCCAGCTCATGGGCTCGGAGCCCGATCCGGCGCGGCGGGGATTGCTCCGCGAGGCGGTCGACGCGATCGACGACGGACTGGCCGGCGACGCGGTGGCCGAGAAGCTGCAGGCCGCGCGGTCATCGCGGGACGACGCCCTCGACCCGGTGGAGCTTCTCTCGCAGAACGTTCGGGAGATCGCCCCCGGCGGCTAGGCCGGTCGGTCGTCCTCCGGTCGCTCGCTGCCCATCGGCTCGTCCATCGAGCCACCCGTCGGCTGATTGCTCATCGGCTCGGACTCCGCCATGGGCGGGGCCATCGGCTCGGCCATGGTGGGCGCTGGCGGGGCGGGCGGGGCCGGGGGAGCAGCCGGAGGCGCCGGTGGCGCGCTGCTCGCCATGCCGAGATTGAACTTGCCGCCTTCTGCCTGGAATTCCCTCCAGCTGGCCCAGCCCATCAGCAGGCCGCCGGCTGCGCCCAGCAGCAGGCCGACGAAGAGAAAGCCGCCGTAGAATGCGAACAGCCCGAGCACGGTCAGGAGGCCGAGCAGCGCGAACAGCGCGCCGATCGCCGACAGCCCGCCGACGATCAGCATCAGGCTCCCCTTCGACCCCGGGAGGGTCGTGTTCGGCGAGAACTGCGGCAGGAAGATGATCACGAGCATGGCGATGCCGGGCAGCAGGCCGAACCCGCCGCCGCCGACCCCGCCGAAGCCGAGGAGCGCACCCACGATCGCCGCGATTGCGCCGTAGACCGCCAGCTTGTCGTTCGAGCTCAGCTTGGAGAAGTCCATCAGTTCCAAACGCCTCCCAAAGTCACCGCGGCGACGATGCGTGGAGCGCGTTGGGCGTGCCGCGTGGCCGCCACCCTAGCACACGCACTACCCTCTTCATAGGCCGATCAGGGAGGCCGATCAGGGAGGCCGATCAGGGCTGGTCGTCGTCCCCGTTGGGGCCTGTGTCCGAGGGCGGCATGCTGGGCGGCATGCTGGGCGGTGGCGCGGCTGGCGGGGGCACCATCGGAACGGGCGGAACGGACGCGGCGCCCATCTGGAACTTGCCACCCTCCGCCTTGAACGCCTGCCAGCCGGTCCAGAAGAGGTAGAGCGCCGCGATGAGCGCGATGGCGAACATCCAGGTCTGCCAGTCGTCGAGCGTGCTGAAGAAATAGCTGAGGTACCGGAGGATCTCGATCACCGCGCCCGCGGCGGCGACGGCGCCGAGGGAGACGAGCAGCGTCCCGGTGGAGCCCGGAAGCTTCGTCGTCGGGGAGACCTGGGGCAGGAACACCACGGCCAGCACGGCGATGCCGGCCAGCACCGACAGCCAGAGCAGCCCGCCCCAGTTGCTGATGATCCCCGCCAGCACCAGGACCGCGGAGCTGTAGACCGCCATCTTTTCGTTCGCGCTGAGCTTGGAGAAGTTCATAAGTCCCACGCCTCCATCACCCGCGGCCGGAGCAGGAATCTGGGCGTGCCGCGTAGCAGCACGTTAGCACAGGGGTCCGCGCGGATCGGCCATTCATGACGGACGGCGGTCCGCGTCGCCGCAGCCGCCGTCTCATGCGTGATGGTGGAGATGGGGGAGAATCGAACTCCCCGTCCAGAACCAAGTCGCCGGGAACGTACTACAGATATTTCCGGCCCATTTGCGAGCTTCGCTTGCGGGCCCCCGACCGGCGGGGTGCTCCGCTCGCTATCCGGCTGGCCTCACGGCCCTTTGATGCCGCTCACCGGAGTCGGCGGCACCGCATCTCGCCTGATGACGCCTTCACGGCCCGGCGAGAGAGGGCCGTGTCGGCGCTCGTCGCTATTTAGGCGGCGAGGGCGTAACTATTCTTGCCAGTTACTGGCTTGCCCGCGGTTTTACGAGGCCATGCGGGCGACCTCGACCTGCAGTCCCCGGTCCCTGAGCCCTGTCGAAACCTGACATCCCCACGGACCGAACGAGTGTTCATGGTAGCACGGGCCTGCGAATAGCTCGATCGGGGCTACATCCGCACGCGTTCCTTGGTGGCCCGTTCGAGCTCGCGCCTCGCGTCGCGCTCGGCGATGGCGCGGCGCTTGTCATACGCCTTCTTGCCTCGCCCGATCCCGAGCTCGAGCTTGGCCATCCCGTTGCGGATGTACAGCTTCAGCGGAACCAGCGTGAAGCCCTTGGCCTGGGTACGGCCGACGAGCTCCGAGATCTGATCCCGATGCAGGAGCAGCTTCCGCGTGCGGGTCGGCTCGTGGTTGTTCCGATTCCCCTGCTCGTACGGTGCGATGTGCGCGCCGATCAACCAGGCCTCGCCACGTTCGATCCGGGCGTAGGCCTCGGCGAGGTTGACGCGCCCGGCGCGGATCGACTTGATCTCGGTTCCGGTCAGCGCGAGGCCGGCCTCGAGGGTCTCCTCGATGGCGTATTGATGACGCGCGCGGCGATTGACGGCGACGGTCTTGTCGGGCATTGCGGGACCTGGCGTTGGCTCTGAGAAAGGAAAGAGCCGACCGTATCGGCCGGCTCTCTCGTCGCTACCACACGAAGGGGTGCTAGCGCACCGCCTCGGTGGTGGCGTGACAGGAACTACTCACTGCACACCACCTCCTTTCGTTGGGCCGGATGCTAGCAGCCGGTCGGGTGCGGCGCAATGCCCGCTACGCAGCTGCCCGCAGCCACGGAATGACGGCCGCTGGGGAGGTGAGCTCGGTGATGGCCCGGTCGAGGATCGGATCCTGGTCAGGTGGCGTTCCGTCGGGTACGTCGACCGTGATGTCGGGCTGCACGCCGTCGGGGGCGACGGAGTTGTGGTCGGGGGTGAACCAGCGCGAGATCGTGATGCGAACGCCGCCGTGGTCGACCAGCTCCGTCCAGACCTGGACTGTGTTCTTGCCGAAGGTCGGCTGGCCGATGAGCACGCCGCGGCCGGACTCCTTGAGCGCGGCTGCCACGATCTCGGCGGCGGATGCGCTGCCCCCGTTGACCAGGACCATCAGCGACAGGCTCGGGTCGGTGGCGATCCCGTCGCCGGTCGCCTCCCATCGCTTCTTCTCGCCGCCGGACGACTCCTGGCTGAAGATCAGTCCGGACTTGATGAACTCCGACGCGACCTTCTCGGCGGCGTTGATGTAGCCGCCCGGGTTGTCTCGCAGGTCGAAGACGATGGAGGCGGCACCGTCGTCCAGGAGGCCCTGCAGCGCGGTGTGGAACTGCTCCGCGCTATCCGGGCTGAAGTTGTGCAGCGCGATGTAGCCGATGTCGTCCGCGAGCATCCGGCTGGTAACCTTGCGCTCGACGATCTTGGCGCGGGTGATGGTCAGGTCGAGGCTGGTGTCGCCGCGGCGCAGCGTGAGCGTCACCTTCGTGCCCGGTTCGCCGGTACGCACCTTGCCCACCGCGTCCTGCAGGGTTGACCCGTTGACGCTCTCGCCGTCCACCGCCAGCACGACGTCGCCCGAGAGCAGCCCCGCCGCCTCGGCAGGCGAATCGGCCAGCGGCGCGATGACCACCAGCACACAGGTGTCCGACAGCTGCGGGCAGGCCGCCAGGTCGTCGGGGTTCTCGGTGTTCCGGACGCCCATCTCCGCACCGATCCCGGTGAACTCTCCTGAGAGCGAGCCAAGCGCGCGCTGGTATTCCTCGGGGGTCATGTACCCGCTGAACGGGTCCTTGACGCCGTATTCGAAGAGCCCCTGGATGGCCCCCTCGGCCAGCTGCGTGTCGTCGAGCTCGTCGACGAACTGGGCCTTGAGCTTGTCATAGGCCTCGCACAGGGCCGCGAACGCCTCGGACGGAGCGGCGCAGGTTCCGTCACGCCCCGCGCCGCCGGCCGCCAGGTAGCCGCCCGCGAAGAGGAGCGAGCCGACGAGGCTGGCGAAGACGAGCGAGACGACCCAGGTCACCGGCGACGTGCCTCGGACAGCCGGGCGCTCCGGCGGCGTGGTTGGCAGTGGCGCGGGGGCGGGGATCTGGTCGCTCATCGGCGGCGGAGTGTAGCACCGGGCCGGCGACTGCCCGGTTACGCCACCATTACGTTTCGCTTATCGCGGGACCCGCGTCACGCCGCGGAGGCAAGGTTGGCGCGGACGCTGATCCAACTGCCGAGCGCCCCCACCCCCAGGCCAATCCCCAGGATGACGGCCGAGAGGACCGCCAGGAACTCGGTGCTGACGGCCGTCGGCATCTGGAAGACCCGCACCATAATCGGCTTGATCGGCTCCCAGGCGACCGCCACCAGGATGATGGTGACGATCGCGCCGATGACGCCGCACAGGATCCCCTCCAGGATGAACGGCCAGCGGATGAATGAGTCGCTGGCCCCCACCAGGCGCATGATCTCGATCTCGCCGCTGCGGCTGTAGACGGCGATTCGGATCATGTTCACGATCATGAAGAGGACCGTCAGCCCGACCAGCGCCAGGGCGATGAAGCCGACGGTGCGGATGTAGCCGATGATCCCCAGCAGCTTGTCGTAGTTCTCCTGTTGGGTCGTGATCAGCTCGACCTCGGGTCGGTCCTCGAGGGCGGAGGCGACAGCGCTCGCTTGGTTGGCATCCGTCAGCGCGATCTCGACGCTGGCATAGAGGGTGATCTCGGCGCCGCCGAGGTCGAGGGTCTGGCCCTGCTCCTCGTAGAAGTGCTTGAGGCGCTCCAGCGCCAGCTCCGGGGAGACGTAGTCGACCTTCAGAACCCCGTCCAGCCCCTCGATGTAGGTTTTGAGGGCGTCGACATCGTCCTGGGCAAGGTTGTCCTGCAGCCGGGCGGTGACGCCGACCTTGCTCTCGATGTACTGCAGGCCGCTGTCCAGGCCCGCCAGCACGATCAGCAGCCCGGAGAGGAGCACGAGCATCAGCACCACGGTCGAGGTCGCGGCCAGGCTCATCATCGCGTTGCGCCAGAAGCCCTGCCACGCGCGGACCACGGAGAAGGCGACGAAGCGCAGGAGCGGCATCGGCTAGTACTCGCGCTCGTAGGCGGCGCCCGACTCGTCGCGCACAAGGGTGCCGTGCTCGAGCGCCAGCACCCGGCGGCGCATCGCGTTCACGATCTCCTGGTTGTGGGTCGCCATCAGGACGGTGGTGCCCATCGCGTTGATCTGGATCAGGAGCTGGATCAGGTCCCAGCTGGTGACCGGGTCGAGGTTGCCGGTCGGCTCGTCGGCGATCAGCATCGCCGGGTCGTGGACCAGCGCCCGCGCGATGGCGGTCCGCTGCTGCTCGCCGCCGGAGAGCTGGGCCGGCAGGTGCTCGTCATGCTCGTGCAGGCCGACCAGGTTCAGCAGCCGCGGCACCCGCTTGCGGATCTCGGCGCCCGTCGCGCCGGTCACCTCCAGTGCGAATGCGACGTTTTCGTACACCGTCTTGGCGGGCAGCAGCCGGAAGTCCTGGAAGACGATCCCGATTCGCCGCCTCAGCGCGGGCACCTGGCCGCGTCGCATCGTTGACAGGTCGCGGCCGGCCACCACCACTCGCCCGGCGGTCGGCAGCTGCTCGCGGATCAGGAGCCGGATGAAGGTGCTCTTGCCCGCGCCCGACGGGCCGACCAGGAAGACGAAGTCGCCCTCGGGGATCTCCACGTTGACGTCGACCAGCGCGACCTTGCCGTTCGGGTA
The DNA here is from genome assembly GCA_036004845.1 of Candidatus Limnocylindria bacterium. GTDB lineage: Bacteria > Chloroflexota > Limnocylindria > QHBO01 > QHBO01 > CF-167. The sequence goes on along the minus strand of DASYRA010000018.1, from coordinate 14,198 downwards.
GGTCATCCCGACGTCGACCATGCTGATCACCGGCTCGAGCCTCTGCGGCTGCGCCACGTACGGTCGCTGCAGGGTGTCGGTCATGTGGCCGCCGCCTCACCGATCCGGGACCGGAGATACCCCTCGATGAAGGCATCGAGGTCCCCGTCCAGCACCGCGCCGGGGTTCGAGGTCTCGACGCCGGTGCGCAGGTCCTTGACCATGGTGTACGGCTGAAGGACGTAGCTGCGGATCTGGTTCCCCCAGCCGGCCTCGACGTGCTCCCCGCGCAGGCGGGCCATCTCGGCTTCGCGCTCCTCCTCGGCGAGCTCGACGAGCTTGGCGCGCAGCACGGCCATCGCGCGCTCACGATTCTGGATCTGGCTTCGTTCGTTCTGGCAGGTGACCACGATCCCGGTCGGCAGGTGCGTGATGCGGACGGCCGAGTCGGTCTTGTTGACGTGCTGGCCGCCCGCGCCGCTGGCCCGATAGGTGTCGACCTTCAGGTCGCGCTCGTCGATCTCGATGGCGGCGTCGGCGGGGACCTCCGGCATCACCTCCACCAGCGCGAAGCTGGTGTGGCGCCTGTTCTGCGAATCGAACGGGCTGATCCTGACCAGCCGATGCACCCCCCGCTCGCTCCGCAGGCGACCGTAGGCCCATCGTCCGTCGATGGCGACCGTCACGCTCTTCAGCCCGGCCTCCTCGCCCTCGGTCTGGTCGAGGATCTCGGTCCGATACCTGTTCCGCTCGGCCCAGCGTAGGTACATGCGCAGCAGCATCTCGGCCCAGTCCTGGCTCTCCGTGCCGCCGGCGCCGGCGTGGATCGAAACGATGGCCGGCCGCTCGTCGTAGGGCTCCGAGAGGAGGAGCCTCCCCTCCATCCGGTTCCAGTCGGCGCTGAGGCTGGCGAGATCCCGCTGCAGGTCGGCGGCCAACGCGGCCCCGCCATCGGGCTCGGCCGCGGCCAGCTCAGCCATCTCGGCCAGGGCGCTTGCGCGGGAGGCGAGCTCCTGCCAGGCACCGATCTCCTCGCGCAGCACGTCAGCGCGGCGCAGCACCGCCTGGGCAGCGGCGGGATCGTCCCAGAGGCCGGGGTCGCTGGAGCGCGAGGTCAGCTCCGCGAGCTCGAGTTCCTTGGCGGGCAGGTCAAAGGCGCACCGCCGTGTCGGCCACGAGGCGCGCCAGCCGGAGCGCCTCGTCCTTAATTGCGTCCAAGGGCCGCCACCATCGGGAGCTCCATCTCGCTCAGCCGCACGTTCTTGCTGCGGACCCTCGCCGGATTGACGCAGGGGCAGTACTCCTTGCGCGGGCAGGAGCCGCAGTTGCCGTCGCAGTCGAGGGTCATGGCATAGCTGCAGCGCATGCAGTCTCGCTCGCAGACGATGAGGTCTTCGTAGGGGAGGGAGGGGTCTCGGAAGCGGGTGACCAGTGGCAGCTCGGTCGTCGGGGGGGTGGAGGTGAGGGTCTCGGAGCCTCGACGAGGGGTGGTCAGCTGCTTCACGTAGCCCTCCTCTTGCGAGGAATCGCGAGGTCACTAGGCCTCGCGATCCTGAGCACGTATCGTAGCCGGTCTGCGTCCGTTCGCCAACCCCCAACTCTGGCTCGTCAGGCTCCGTGGCAGCGCTTGTACTTCTTGCCGGAGCCGCACCAGCAGGGATCGTTGCGACCGAGCTTCGGGCCCGCCTTCGCCGTCTGCGCCCGCGCGCCGGAGCCGTTGCCGCCCGACACGGCTGCTGCCGCGGCGGACGCAGCCGCCGCCCCGGTCACGTCCGGGCGGCTCTCCATCATCGGCCGGGCCTGGCGCTGCTGCGGCGGCTCGCGGGTGAGGGTCACCCGGAAGACGGTATGCGTGATGTCGTGCCGGATGGTCGACTTCAGCTCGTCGAACATGCGGTAGGCCTCGACCTTGAACTCGTTGAGCGGATCGCGCTGGCTGTAGGCGCGCAGCCCGATCCCGCGCCGCATGTCGTCCACCGCCGTCAGGTGCTCGACCCACAGTGAGTCGATGACGCGGAGCAGCACCAGCCGCTCCAGGACGAGCATCCCCTCCTCACCGACCTCGGTGCGCTTGCGGTGATAGGCGTCTTCAACCAGCTCGGTCAGGAGCTGGGCGACCTGGTCCGCGTCGACCAGCTCGTCGATCCCCGCCAGCGCTCGCTGATCGACGGTCGGCACCATCGTCATGAGCTGGGCCTTGAGGCCGTCGCGATTCCACTCGGCTGCGAACTCGCCGGCGGTGTGCTCCGCGACGAGCGCTCGAACCTCCTCCTCGAGCATCGTCAGCACCGTCGGGGCAAGGGTATCCGAGCGGAGGATCCGCTCGCGCTCGTGGTAGATCGTCTCGCGCTGGCGGTTGATCACATCGTCGTACTGCACGACGTGCTTGCGCGTGTCGAAGTTGAAGCCCTCGACGCGGGTCTGAGCCCCCTCGATGGTTCGGCTCACCATGCGGGACTCGAGGGCCGTCTCGTCGTTGAAGCCAAGGGTGCGCATGATCGACTGGACGCGGTCGCTTGCGAAGCGTCGCATCAGATCGTCCTCCAGCGAGAGGTAGAAGCGGGTGCTGCCAGGGTCGCCCTGCCGGCCCGCGCGGCCACGCAGCTGGTTGTCGATGCGCCGTGCCTCGTGGCGCTCGGTCCCCACGATGTGGAGCCCGCCTGCGGCGACCACGCGCTCGCGATCCTCAGCACAGAGCCGATCCGCCTCGGCCAGGGCGGCTGCGTACTGCTCGGGGGAGGCCTCCAGCACGGTCAGGCCCCTCTTGTGGAGCAGCTCGGCGGCCAGCATCTCCGGGTTGCCGCCGAGGATGATGTCCGTGCCGCGGCCGGCCATGTTGGTGGCGATGACGACATTGCCGCTGTGCCCCGCCTGGGCCACGATCTCCGCTTCCTTCTCATGGAACTTGGCGTTCAGGACGCTGTGCTTGATGCCGCGGCGCTTCAGCATCTCGCCGAGCATCTCGCTCACCTCGACGCTGATGGTGCCGACCAGGACCGGCCGCCCGGCCTCGTGCTCCTCGACGATCTCGTCGACGACGGCGGCCCATTTGCCCTTCTGGCTGGCGAAGACGAGGTCGGCGAAGTCGTCACGGATCATCGGCTGGTTGGTCGGGACCGCGACCACCTCGAGGTCGTAGATCTTGTGGAACTCCTCCGCCTCGGTCTCGGCGGTGCCCGTCATGCCCGCGAGCTTGTCGTACATCCGGAAGTAGTTCTGGAAGGTGATGGTGGCCAGCGTGCGTGACTCGTTCTGGATCTTCACGCCCTCCTTGGCCTCGACCGCCTGGTGCAGACCCTCGCTCCAGCGCCGGCCCGGCATCAGCCGGCCGGTGAACTCGTCGACGATGACGACCTCGCCGTCCTTGACGACGTAGTCGCGGTCGATCTTGTACAGCGCCTCGGCCTTGAGGGCCTGCTCGAGATGGCGCGCCATCGAGAAGTCGTTGTCGAAGAGGTTGTCGACCCCCAGCCAGCGCTCCATCTTGTCGGTGCCGGCCTCGGTGATCGCTACCTGGCGGAACTTCTCGTCGAGGATGTAGTCCTCCTCGGCCTTCAGGCGGGGCACCAGTCTCGCGAACTGGACGTACTTGTCGGCCGATTCCTCCGCAGCGCCGGAGATGATCAGCGGCGTGCGCGCCTCGTCGATGAGGATGTTGTCGACCTCGTCCACGATCGAGAAGAAGTGCCCGCGCTGGACACGCTGGGCGAGGTCGATGACGAGGTTGTCGCGCAGGTAGTCGAAGCCGAACTCGTTGTTGGTGCCGTAGGTGACGTCGGCGGCATAGGCCTCGGCGCGAGGGACCGGGCGCAGGCCGCGCAGGCGCTCATCGGTCTGGTGGAAGTCGGGGTCGACCACGTAGGCGGCGTCGTGCTGGATCGAGCCGACCGTCATGCCCAGCCGCCAGAAGACCTGGCCGATCCACTGCGCGTCGCGCTTGGCAAGGTAGTCGTTCACCGTGACAACGTGGACGCCGCGGCCGGTCAGCCCGTTGAGGTACGCCGCCAGCGGCGCCACGAAGGTCTTCCCCTCGCCGGTCTTCATCTCGGCGATGGCGCCCGAGTGCAGCACCATCCCGCCGATCAGCTGCACGTCGTAGTGGCGCTTGGCGAGCGCCCGCCGCATCGCTTCGCGAACCGCGGCGAAGGCCTCGGGCAGGATCTCGTCCAGCGCGGCGTCGATCTCGGCTCGCTCCCGCTTGTGCTGCTCCTTGCGCTCCTCGCTGATGCGCGTCGGGTCTGCCGCGACGAGCTCCGACTCGGCCGCCTCCTCCGGGGTGAGCGCCCGCTGCTCGATCGGGATCAGCAGGTCCCCGAGGGCATCGCGCAGGCGGGCGCGGAACTGCTCGGTCTTGGCGCGCAGCTCGGTGTCGGCGAGGGCGGCGTACTCCGGCTCCAGGTCGTTGATGCGGGCAACGGTCGGTTCGAAGCGACGGACCTCGCGCTCATTCGAGTCCGTCAGCTTGGAGAGGAATTTGAGCATGGGGAGGTCGAGTATAGCCGCGAGCCTGCACGAGGTCCCTGCGCGGCCAAGGGCGATCAGGCGCGGCCGGCCCTCCGCAGGACCCGCAGCGCGTTGAGCGTGATCATCTCGTTCGGGGCGCCCCGGCCCCAGTCGACCACCTCCAGTGCGCCGGACGATCCTGGCTGCCGCCACCAGTAGCCGCCGGCCTCCCATCGGCCGTCCGCCAGGCGGCGCTGCTCGAGCAGATCGAGTGCGTCGGCTGCACGCTCGTCACGGGCCTGGCCCATCCGGGCCAGCAGGTGCAGCGCCTGCAGGGCGTCATAGTGCCAGTACGGCGGGTAGTGGAGGACGGTCCAGGATCGGTGGATCGGCTCGCCGGTGCCGGCGCGCCGGAAGATCCGATGCGAGAGGAGGAGCTCGGCTGCGCGGTCCGCGGCTTCCCGAGCCGCCCGGTCGCCGGTGGCGCGCGCGTACTCGAAGAGGCCCCACATGGTGGCGTGCGTCTCGTGGAAGGATGACCGCCGGCCGCTGGCGCGCGGGTCGCAGTTCCAGCCCCCGTCCGGCCACTGCCAGGCGATCAGGGCCTCGGCCAGCTGTTGTGCCCGCGCGTCCGCGGCCCTATCGAGGCGGCAGGCCACGGCAAGCGCGTTGCCCTCCATCGATGCGTCACTGAGGATGATCCCATCGGCCCTGCGTCGGGAGCCGCGGTACCTCGGGGCGGTGAGCCAGTCGAGCACCGTCTCGAGCGCCGCCATCGACCGCGGTTCCCCCGGAGGCACCTCCAGCTCGACGAGGCTGACCAGCCGCCAGTGCGCGCCGGTCCACTTGCGGTAGGGGTGGACCCCGAAGCCGCCATCGGCTTCCTGGCCGGAGAGCAGCGCGCGGACGATGGGCCCCTCCATCACGCGGCGAAGGTCGGGCGGATCCGTCTCGTCGAGCAGGTCCCGCCGCGTCATGCCTCGGATCGCGGGCTCGTTGGAGGCGAGCAGCCAGGCGACCGCCTCCTGCGTCGGACTCGCCACGACCGCTAGGCCTCGGCGGCGGCCGCCGGCGGGTCCTCGGGATCTTCGTCCTCTGCGTGGCTGCCCCAGAAGGTCATCTCCTCGACCAGCTGGACCTCGGACGAGAAGAGGGCGCCGACGCTCTCCCCTCGATGGATGCGCTTGATCGCCTCCCCGAAGAGCGGCGCAATCGAGAGGACCGTGATCTTGTCTCGATTCGCGTTCGCCGGCAGCGGGATCGTGTCGGTGACGATCACCTCGGTGATCGGGCTGGCCTCGATGTGCTCCAGTGACTGGTTCGAGAAGACGCCGTGGGTGGCGCAGGAGTAGATGGCAACCGCCCCCTCTGCCACCAGGGCGGAGACGGCCTCGAGCAGCGAACCCGCCGTGTCGATCTCGTCGTCGATGATCACCGCCGTCTTGCCCGCCACCTCGCCGATGATGTTCATCAGCTCGGTCTTGTCCTCGTTCCCGACGCGTCGCTTTTCGACGATCGCCAGCGGGGCCTGGAGGATCTCGGCGAAGTTGCGCGCCTTCTTGGCGAAGCCCAGCTCGCTGACGACGACGATGTCATCCAGGTTCTTCTCGCGGATGTAGCGCGACAGGATGTTGACCGCGGTCAGCTCGTCGACCGGGATGCTGAAGAAGCCCTGGATCTGCCCCTGGTGAAGATCCATCGTCAGGACCCGATCCGCCCCGGCCACGGTGAGCATGTCGGCGACCAGGCGGGCGGTGATCGGGACCCGGGGCTGGTCCTTCTTGTCGGATCGCCCGTAGGCGTAGTACGGCATCACCGCGGTGATCCGACCGGCGCTGGCTCGCTTGAACGCGTCGATCATGATCAGCAGCTCCATGACCGAGTCGTTCACCGGCCGCGAGGTGGGCTGCACCAGGAAGACGTCCTGCTCGCGAACGTTCTCCATGACGCGCACGAAGATGTTGTCGTTCGCGAACTTGAAGACCTCGGCCTTGCCCAGCTCGGTGCGCAGGTAGCGGCAGATCTGCTCCGCGAGCGGCCTGTTGGCGTTGCCGGCGTAGATGCTGAACTCGTCGGCGTACATCGGGCCGATTCTAGCCGCTCCGCGGCCCCGTTCAGCCTTCCGTTTCCCCGTCTTCCTCGCCGACCGGCGGCCGATCGTCGACGAACACGGCGATCGAGACGATCCGATCGCCCTCGCCGGGCTTCATCACCGTCACTCCCCGCGACGCGCGGCGGTAGCGATTCACGCTGCTGACCTCGGTGCGAAGGATCGTCCCCTCCTCGGTGATGAGCATCAGCTGCTCGTCCTCGCGGCCGACGACGCGCACCGCCGCGACCTTGCCGGTCTCGGCGTTCAGCGAGTTGGCGATCACGCCGCCGGTGGCGCGGTGCTTGATCGGGAAGTCGTCGAGCACGGTGCGCTTGCCGTAGCCCTGCTCGGTGACCACCAGCAGCTCTGCGGAGGGGGCCACCACCTCCATCCCGATCACCTCGTCGTCGCCCCGCAGCCGGATGCCGGTCACGCCGCGGGTGTCGCGCCCCATCGGCCGCACCTCGGTCTCGTGGAAGCGGGCGGCCTGGCCGTTCCGGGTGGCGAGAATGATGTCGTTCTGGCCGTCGGTGAGGCCGACCCAGCGCAGCTCGTCGCCCTCCACCAGGCTGATGGCGATGAGGCCGTTGCTCCGGATCTTCGCGTACTCGGCGAGCGAGGTCTTCTTGATCATCCCGCCCCGGGTGGCCATCGCCATGTAGTGATCCGCCTCGAACTGAGGCAGGGTGATGATCGCGCTGACGTACTCGCCCTGGTCGACCATCACGCCGGGGAGGTTGATGATCGGCAGCCCCTTCGCCTGGCGGCTCGCCTCCGGCAGGGTGTGCACCTTGGTGATGAAGACGCGCCCCCGGTTCGTGAAGAAGAGGATGTTGTCGTGGGTGTTCGCCACCATGAGGTGGCGGACGGCATCCTCCTCGCGCGTGATCATGGCCAGCTTGCCCTTGCCGCCACGCCGCTGGGAGCGGAAGGTGCCGATCTGCTGGCGCTTGATGTACCCGCGCTGCGACAGGGTGACGACGACGTCCTCGGCGGCGACCAGGTCCTCGGCGGTCAGCTCGCGGTTGGCGTCCGACTCGATGCGTGTCTTGCGGTCGTTCCCGTACTTGCGGATCAGCTCGTCCAGCTCGTCGCGAATCACCGTCAGGACCTTCCGCGGGTTGGCGAGCAGATCCTCCAGCTCGGCGATCAGCCGGATCACGCCCTCATACTCGTCCTCGATCTTCTTGCGCTCGAGCGCGGCCAGCCGGCGGAGCTGCATCTCCAGGATGGCGTTGGCCTGCGCCTCGCTGAGCTTGAAGCGCTTGATGAGCGCCTCACGAGCCGCATCGGTGTCGGCCGACGCGCGGATGGTCTTGATCACCTCGTCGAGGTTGTCGAGCGCGATCTTCAGTCCCTCGAGGATGTGCGCACGCTCGCGGGCCCGTGCGAGGTCGAACTCGGCGCGTCGTCGGACGATCTCGCGCCGATACGCGATGTAGTGCTCGAGCATCCGCTTCAGACCGAGCGTCTGCGGCTGCCCGTCGACGAGCGCGAGCACGTTGGCGCTGAAGCTGGTCTGCAGCGCGGTGTGCTTGAAGAGCTGCTGCATCACCGTGTGCGGCGACCCGTCGCGCTTGATCTCGACGACGATCCGCATGCCGGTTCTGTCGCTTTCGTCGCGAATGTCGCTCACATCGGTGATGCGCTTGCCGCCGACCAGCTCGGCCATCTTCTCGATCAGCGTGGTCTTGTTGACCTGGTACGGCAGCTCGCTGATGACGACCGAGATGCGGCCGCGAGCGTCCTCTTCGAACGCCACCTGGCCGCGGATGACGACCCTGCCGCGCCCCGTGGCGTACATGTGGCGGATGACGTCGACCCGCTCCTTCTCGCCGGTCAGACTGTTGCGCTGGTCCTCGACCCGGAAGATCGTGCCCCCGGTTGGGAAGTCCGGCCCGTGCACGATCTCGCACAGATCGTCGACGGTCATGTCGGGGTTGTCGATCAGAGCGATCACCGCCTGGCAGATCTCGGTCAGGTTGTGCGGCGGGATGTTGGTTGCCATGCCGACCGCGATCCCCGAGCTGCCGTTGATGAGCAGGTTAGGGATGCGGGCCGGGAGAACAGTCGGCTCGCGCAGGCGGCCGTCGTAGTTGTCGACGTAATCGACCGTCTCCTTCTCGATGTCGGCCAGCATCTCGTCGCTGATCGCCGCGAGGCGGGCCTCGGTGTAGCGGTACGCGGCCGCCGGATCCCCGTCGATCGACCCGAAATTGCCCTGGCCGTCGACGAGCGGGTAGCGGAGGCTGAAGTCCTGCGCCATGCGCACGAGCGCGTCGTAGAGCGCCACGTCGCCGTGCGGGTGGTACTTCGCGAGCGCGTCGCCAACCACTCCGGCGCACTTGCGATAGGCCGACGTCGAGCGCAGCCCCATCTCGTGCATCGTGTAGAGGATCCGGCGATGGACCGGCTTCAGCCCGTCCCGGACGTCCGGGAGGGCCCGCGCCACGATGACGCTCATGGCGTAGTCGATGTAGGCCGATCGCATCTCGTCCTCGATCGAGACGCGACGCACGGCGTCGATCCGTTCGGAATCCATCGGTCCTGCGGTTACTCCTGCACGTGTGTCGCGTTTGTCGCTGACGTCACTCGCGGCGAGCGCCGGCCGCCGCCACGTCGGCTGGCATGCCGTAGCGGGCCTTGAGCTCGGCCTTTAGGGACGGGCTCGCCCCCAGGAACGTGCCATGGCCCTCGGCGACGAGCCGACCGTCCGACCCTCGGACCTCTCCGCGAACCTGGTAGATGCGGCGCCGGCGCTCGGTCACCCAGCCGCGCGCCGTGAGTGGCTCGCCCGGGTTCGCCGGCGAGCGATAGCGAACCGAGATCTCCGCGGTCACCGCCCACGAGTCGAAGCTCGAGGGCGCCCACGCCATCACCTCGTCGAGCAGCGTCGCGAGCAGGCCACCGTGGACCTTCTCCTCCCAGCCGACGTAGTTGGGGCCCGGGACCCAGGTTGTGCTGGCCATCCCCTCGCCGAGCTCGATCGCCAGGTGCATCCCGATCGGGTTGGTGCCGCCGCAGGCGAAGCAGTTGTGATCGGCGAAGGCGTAGCGCCGGCCGTCGGCCGCCTCGATCAGCCGGCTGTTGCCGATGCTCGTCGCCTTGCCGCTGGCCGGGCTCACCAGCGGTCATCCTCGTCGTCCCAGAAGCCCTCGGCACCGAAGTCATCGGTCCGGGATGGGCGAAGGCAGTGGGCCGCGATGGCGAGCGCGAATGCGTGGCTGATGGCGTAGCCGTCACGCAGGAAGTTAACGGCCTCGCGGCGCTCGCCCACCCCGTTGGCCTCGAGCAGCGCGCACCAGTCCTCCAGCTTGCGGCCGGTCTTTCCCTCGACCTGGCGAATATCGGCAACGTGTCGGCTTGGCATGGTTCTTACCGTCGGCTCCGTCTAGAAGTCCAGGTTGCGGACCTTGCGCGCTTCACCGCGAATGAAGTCGCGGCGAGGCTCGACGCGCTCCCCCATGAGCGTGCTGAAGACGTCGTCCGCGTCCGCCGCCTCGCGCACCGAGATCTGCAGCAGGGTGCGGGTGTCGGGGTTCATCGTCGTCTCCCACAGCTGCTCGGGATTCATCTCGCCCAGGCCCTTGAAGCGTTGCACGCTGACGTTCTTGGTCTTCCCCTCGCGCGACAGGTCCTTGATCGCCTGGTCGCGGGACTTCTCGTCCTTGGCGTAGCGGGTGACCTTGCCCGTGCTCACCCGGTAGAGCGGTGGCTGGCAGAGGTACAGGTATCCCTGCTCGATCACCTCGGGCATGTGGCGGAAGAAGAAGGTGAGGAGGAGCGTGCTGATGTGCGCGCCGTCAACGTCCGCGTCGCTCAGCAGGCAGATGCGGTGGTACCGGAGCTTGCTGATATCGAACTGATCGCCGATGCCGGCCCCGAGCGCGATGATGAGCGGCCGGATGTTCTCGCTGGAGAGGACCCGATCGAGGCGCGCCTTCTCGACGTTCAGCAGCTTGCCGCGCAGCGGGAGGACGGCCTGCGATCGGCGGTCGCGGCCCTGCTTGGCCGAGCCGCCGGCGGAGTCGCCCTCGACGATGTAGAGCTCGCTGCGGGCTGGATCGCGCTCCTGGCAGTCCGCGAGCTTGCCGGGCAGCGCCATGCCGTCGAGGGCGCCCTTGCGAATGACGAGGTCACGGGCCTTGCGGGCCGCTTCGCGCGCCCTGGCCGCGGTGACCGACTTCTCGATGATCCGGCGCCCGTCGGAGGGGTTCTCCTCCAGGTGCTGGATGATCCCATCGGCGACGGCGGCCTGCACCGCGCCCTTCACATCCGCGTTGCCCAGCTTCGCCTTGGTCTGACCCTCGAACTGGGGGTCGGTGAGCTTGACGCTGATCACCGCGGTGAGGCCCTCGCGGACGTCCTCCCCGCTCAGGTTGGCGTCCCTCTCCGAGAGGACGCCCGCCTTCCGGGCCCAGTCGTTGAGCGACGAGGTGAGCGCTGCGCGGAAGCCGGTGACGTGCGTCCCACCATCGACGGTGTGGATGTTGTTGGCGAAGGCCAGGACGTTCTCGGCGAAGCCGTCGTTGTACTGGAGGGCGACCTCGACGCTGGTCGTGTCGACCATCCGCTCGACGTGGATCGGCCGCAGGTTGAGCACGTCGCGGCGCCGATTCAGGTGGCGCACGAAGCTTGTCACGCCACCCTCGAAGTAGAAGTTCTTCTCGCGATCGGTGCGGTCGTCCTTCAGGCAGATCCAGAGCCCCTTGTTCAGGTAGGCGGACTCGCGGAGCCGCGTGGCGATGAGGTCCCAGCTGAAGTCGAGCGTCTCAAAGATCTCGGGATCGGGATGGAAGGTGGTCCGGGTGCCGTGCTGCCGCTCCTTGGCGGTGATGAGACCGCGATTCGCCTCGGCCAGCCCACCCTGCAGCCGCACGGCGCCCTTCGGCGTGCCGCGGCTGTACTCCTGCGTGTAGCGCTTGCCCTCACGCAGCACCTCGACGCGCATCGCGTCGGAGAGGGCATTGACGACGCTGACGCCGACGCCATGCAGGCCACCGGAGACCTTGTAGCCCCCGCCGCCGAACTTCCCCCCCGCATGAAGCACGGTGTGCACCACCTCGAGGGCATCCTTCCCCGACGTGTGCTTGCCCACCGGGATCCCGCGGCCGTCGTCGACCACCTCCACCTGTCCATCCGCGTGGATCGTCACGTCGATGCGTGTCGCGACGTTGGCCATCGCCTCGTCGATGCTGTTGTCGACGACCTCCCAGACGAGCTGGTGCAAGCCGCGCTGGTCGGTTGAGCCGATGTACATCCCGGGCCGCTTCCGGACGGCGGTGAGGCCTTCGAGGACCTGGATGTTGGCGGCGGTGTAGTCGGACGCCGACTTGCTGCGCCTCGGTCGGCGCTCGGGCTGCGCGGTCACGCGTCACCTCCACCGACGCCGCGGGCGATGATCGCGTGGAGGCGATCCAGCTCTTCGTCCGAGTAGAAGTCGATGACGAGCCGACCGCCGCGGCGGGTGCGGACGATGCCGACCCGCGTGGCGAGCAGGCCGCGAAGCTGCGCCTCGAGGTCCGCCAGGTCGCCCGAGAGCGGACCGCTGCGACGCGTCGTCGCCGAGTCACGCTTGCGGCGGACAAGCTCCTCCGTCTGGCGCACCGACAGGTGTCGTTCGATCACGACCAGGAGCGCCGCGCGCTGGAGCTCCGGGACGGTGAGCGCCGCGAGCGCCCGGCCGTGGCCTTCGCTGATGCGCCCGTCGGCGATCGCATCGCGCGTTTCGGCGGTCAGGTCGAGCAGGCGGAGGGCATTGCTGATCGCGACCCGGCTCTTGCCTACCTTGCGGGCGACGTCCTCGTGCGACAGGGCAAAACGATCGATCAGCTCGCGATAGGCGGCGGCTTCCTCAATGGCGTTGAGGTCCTGCCGCTGCACGTTCTCGACGAGGGCGAGCTCGAGCTGCTCTCCGTCGGCCGACTCGCGTACCACCGCGGGGATGTGGGTGAGGCCCGCAATTCGGGCCGCGCGCAGCCGACGCTCACCTGCGATCAGCTCGTAGCCTCCATCGGCCGTGGCTCGCACGACGATCGGCTGGAGCACGCCGTGCAGCTCGATGGATGTCGCGAGCTCGGCCGTCTCGGCTTCGTCGAACCGGTTGCGGGGCTGGTGCGGGTTGCGGGCGATGCGGTCGAGCGGGATCTCCGGGACGTCGGTGGCCGGCGCGGCCCGCGGAATCAGGGCGTCGAGCCCCCGTCCAAGGCCGAAGGTCTTAGCCACGGGCCGTCACCTCCTCCGCCAGGCGGCCATACGCCTCGGCGCCGCGCGACGACGGGTCGTAGATCGCAATCGGGACGCCATGGCTGGGCGCTTCGGAGAGGCGGATGCTGCGCGGCACGACCGTGTCATACACGGCCCCCTCGAGATGGCGACGGACTTCGGCCGCAACCTGCACCGACAATCGTGTTCTGCCGTCATACATCGTCAGCAGGACGCCGTCGATCTCCAGGCGTGGGTTCAGCGCCTCTCGAACCATCCGGATCGTGTTCACCAACTGGCTGAGTCCCTCAAGCGCGTAGTACTCCGTCTGAATGGGGATCAGGACCCCGTCCGCCGCCGTCAGCGCGTTCACCGTCAGCAGCCCGAGCGAGGGCGGGCAGTCGATGAGCACGCGTTCATATCGTTGCCCCAGGTCAGCCAGGCTGGCCGAGAGCCGATGCTCTCGCGCCGGCAGCCCCACCAGCTCGACCTCCGCACCCGACAGCGCCAGCGCCGCCGGCACGAGATCGAGCCCGGGGACCGAGGTTCCGACCACGAGCTCGCCGATCGGGACCCGGTTGATGAGAGCGTCGTAGACCGATCGATCCAGGGACCTTCGGTCGACCCCCAGGCCGCTCGTCGCGTTTCCCTGCGGATCGAGATCGATGACCAGAGTCGAGGTTCCAGAGAGGGCCAGGTACGCCGCCAGGTTGACGACGGTCGTCGTCTTGCCAACGCCGCCCTTCTGGTTGGTGCATGCCGTGACCCTGATCACCGGCACTCCGCTGCGAGTTCGAAATGGGCCGCCTCATTCTACCAGTCGACGCCCTTACCGAAGGGTTATCGCGGCGTTACCGAGGCGCGAAAGTTTCACGTGAAACAAGCACTTCCGAGCTCCAGCCGGGGCTTCGCCATCGGTATACTCGCCCCATCGCCATTGGAGCCCCAGCGGCCGCCGAACCGGTCGAGGAACGCAGATCACCTCCGTCACTCTCCTCCTCGCAGTCCTGATCGGGATCCTGCACGCCGCAGTGGCTCCCGTCGTCGCAATCGGCGGCGTTCACCCGAACCTCATCCTCGTGGCAGTCGTGCTGGCCACGGTGCTGCGAGGCTTCGGAACAGGCGCGGCATGGGCGTTCCTGGGCGGCCTGACCGCGAACCTCCTGATTCGAGATCCGCTCGGCAGCCTTCCCCTGGCGCTTCTGGTCGTGGCCGCGATGGTGGCCGGGGCCGAGCGGCTCTTCGGTCGGCTGTCGTGGGGATACCCGCTCGTATCGGTCGCCATCGGTTCGCTGATCGTCGACACGATCAGCCTGGCGATCCTCCGGATGGTGGACGTGCCGCTTGCCGGCGCATTCCCGACCCAGCGGCTCATCGCCGCCGCGCTCCTGAACACGGCGATCGCCGCGATTGCCCTGCTGCCCACCCGGATCCTGGTGGCACGAGCCGGCGCGGCCGACAGGCCGGCGTGGTGAGCGCC
>DASYRA010000017.1:0-53657 GCA_036004845.1 Candidatus Limnocylindria bacterium | reverse complement strand
CTCGTCGAGGTAGACGGTGCAGAGCAGCCCGTCGCGGGTGACGAGCTTGAAGTAGGAGCGCGCCGTCGGCTCGCGCCACCAGTCGTCGTCGACCCGCCAGCGGTTGCAGATCCCCACCTCGCCGTGGGTCTCGCCGTCCAGCCGCAGGCGGAGCGGGATGCCGGAGTCATCGGTCTCGACCTGGATGAGGGGATGGTCGAGATACAGGCGCGTCACAGCTTGACCAGGCTGGACCGATGTTCGGCCCGCGACGCGCTCGGCCGGTCGTGGCTGGCCCGCCACAGGCGGCCCTCCCCGAAGCGCATCGTCAGCCGTTCCAGCGACCAGCGCAGCTCCTCCCAACGCCCGACCCGTGCCTCGAAGGCCGGCAGCTGCCTGGCGGCGGGATCGGCCAGGCGGTCGAAGGCAAGGCCGATGGCGACGATCCGCGGCTCCTCCTCGGCCTGCTGCGAGTGCCGCGCGCGGGTGGCCTGCTCCAGGCGACCGATGAGCAGGCGCGCGATCCAGTCCGGCTCCAGCGCCGGCTCGGGTAAGGCCAGCTCCACGCGCAGTCGTGGCGCGTCCTCGAGGCGCAGGGTGAGCACGGCCCGGCCCGGCGCCAGGTGGCGCGCGCGCAGCGCCTCGCACAGCTCACCGGTGAGGCGGCGCAGGGCCAGGGCGATCTCGGTGATCCCTTGAGCCGGCGGCTCGAAAGTGGCGTGAGTCCTGAGTCGTTCGGGGCGCCTGCGCGGAATGATCGGACGCGCGTCCTGGCCGCGGGCCAGCTGCTGAAGCCGCTCGCCGGCCTCGCCGAACTGCGCGCCCACCGCCGATCGAGGAAGCGCAGCCAGCTGCCCCATGGTGGTCAGCCCGAAGAGCGCGAAACGGGCTCGGGTGGCCGGGTCGGCGGGAAGCAGGTCGAGGGAGAGCGGTGCCAGGGCCGTAGCGCCGCCACGGGCCGGGATGGCGAGGAAGGCGGCCGGCGCTTCTGGCCGTTGGGGACGCGCCAGGCGCGCGGCCAGGACCGCCAGCCAACGGTTGTCCCCCACGCCCGCCCGGACGGGGAGCTTGGCGATTGCCCTGGCCAGCGCAACTGCCCGCGCCGCAATCCGCCGCTCGTCCCCGAGGAGCGGCCCGAGGCCCGTGATGTCGACCAGCGCCACTCCCCCGTCAACCGCCTCGATCCGCGGGGAGAGGTCATCGAGCCGGTCCAGCATGGCCTCGAAGACGGCCTGCTTCCCCTCAGGCGCGCGCAACGCCGGCCAGATGAGCGCCAGCAGCCGCGTCACGGGACGTCTCCGCGGTTCCGTGTGCGCTCAGCGCTCCTTACGGCCAAGGTATGTGCGCAAACCACCCCCTCTTGACCGATGCGAGCGCTGAGCGCTCCTGGCAGCCACTTTTCACGCGCAACGGACCGCTTCTTGGCGATAAGGAGCGCTGAGCGCTCATGGCCCGTCATCGGGAGCTCAGGCGGAGATGACGCGCAGCGCGGGCTGCTCGTCGACGGCGGCGGGGACCTCGCGCGGGGCGGCCTGCAAGCGGAGGAGCGGATCGATCCGACGTCCCTCGCCGAACCACAGGTCCAGCTCGGTGCTCCCCCCGGCCAGAGCCCAGCGGTGCCGCGTCACGGTCGCGGAGACCCGCTGCCCCACCAGGTCCTCCCCCACCGCCAGCCAGGCGCGTCTCGCCAGCGCCACCCGCACCCCGGCGACTCGGCCCGCCGCCTCGCGACCGGGCCCGGCCGCAAGCAGCAGACATGTCCCGCCGGCGCGAAGCAGCAGGTCGGCCAGGCGGTCGAGGCCGCGTGTCGGCGGAGCATCGGCCAGGTCGAGGACGAGGAGGTCGATGAGGCGGCTGCGGGCCAGCCAGCCAGCCAGCTCCACCGCCTCGGCGGGGTCGGCGGGACGAACGACCAGCAGCCACTCCAGCTCGACGCCGAGCCGTGCCGCGGTCGCCGGGTCGAAGCGGCCGAAGGGATCGAGCCAGGCGCCCAACCCGCCGGTGGCCTGGCAGGCAGCCAGCGACCCGAGCGTCAGGCTGGTGGCGCCGCCGCCGGCCGGGGCATCGAGCAGGGCCAAGGCGCCGCGTGGCCAGCCGCCGCTGAGCAGCGCCGCGTCGAGCGACGGCCAGCCGGTGGGAAGGGGGTCGGCGGCGACCATCGGTCCGGGGTCCGTGCCCTGCCGCAGACCATGGGAGCGCAGGGCTTCGAGGAGCTCGGGGATAGGTCGAATGACTCGGGCAGCATCGGTCATGGCCCAACCGATGTTAGAACAGATGTTCTAGTTTGTGAAGCCCCCTGAGGCCGCTGATATACTCGGCCTCCCCGTGGGGATGTAGCTCAGTTGGGAGAGCACTGCGTTCGCATCGCAGGGGTCAGGGGTTCGAGTCCCCTCATCTCCACCACCCTTTCCACCCCGCCCCTATGGCGTCGTCAGCGTCGCCAGAATCGCGTCGAGGACGAGCTTGTTCTGCTCGTAGTCGGGCTGCCGCGAGTCGGTGTCCGCGACCAGGGTCGGACCTTCGTCTGGCGTGCCCAGGTTCACGATGTACTCATAGATCAACGTTCCCGCTGGTGGGCCACCTTCCTCGCCTTCGGCCCGAAGCTCCCAACGGGTCGCCTGATACCCCGCGATCGAGATCTCCTCAGAACTGACGACCTCGTAGAACGTCCCCACGGCCCCCTGGACGACGCGGATGCGGATGGCGACCGGACCCTGCGGCGTCGCGCCGACGAACGTGAACGGCTCGGGATCCAGGTAGCCGCACGGGTCGTTCGTGATGAGGTACCACCAGCCGGCCGGCACCGCGATCGAGTAGCCGCCGTCTGCGTTCGTGCAGGTGCTCGGTCCCTGGTCGGCGAAGATGGCCGTTGCTGACTCGCCCGGCCCGGCCGTCTCGCCCGGGGTCGTCGAGGGCTGTGGTTCCGTGGAATGCGGAGGCACCGCGGCGGGCCCATATTGCTCGGCGGTCCAACCGGCCACGAGCACATTGCCATTCGGAAGCAGCGTCGCGGAATGCCCGGCTCGAGCCTCGTGCATGTCGCCGATCGCGCTCCAGGTATCGTGCGCGGGGTCGTAGACCTCGGCCGTGGCTGTGTTCTCCGCGCTGCCCGTGCCGCCCGCTACGAGGACCGTGCCATCCGGGAGGAGGGTGGCGGTGTGGTACTGGCGATCCGTGTGCATGCTTGCGGCGGTGCTCCAAGTGCCCGCGACTGGGTCGTAGCGCTCGGCCGTGGCCAGGGCATCGAAGAAGCGCTGGCTGCCGAAGGTGCCGCCCGCGATGAGGACCCTCCCGTCGGGGAGGAGTGTGGCGGTCTGACCACCACGTGCTCCGCTGAGAGCCCCGGTTTGCGACCAGGATCCACTTTCAGGGTCGTACAGCTCGGCCGACGCTAACGTGCCGCCAATGCCGTCCCCGCCGCCTGCGACCAGAACCTTGCCGTCGTGCAGCAGTGTCGCGGTATGGAGAAGGTGGCCGGTGAGCATTGCCCCTGTTGCGGTCCACGACGCGGAGGCGGGATCGTATAGCTCGGCGGATGCCAGCGCGCCATTCGGGTCGTTGTAGCCACCGACCACCAGCACCCTGCCACTCGGCAGCAGGGTTGCGGTATGCCCCCTCCGCGCCTCGATCATGGTGCCCGCGGATGACCACGTCCCGCTACGAGGGTCGTACAGCTCGGCCGAGGCAAGGGCTGGGCTATTGCCGCTGATCTCGCCGCCCGCCACCAGGACCGTCCCATCGGGGAGAAGCGTGGCGGTGTGGCCCCATCGGACCTCCGCCATGGTCCCGGTGGCGCTCCAGGCGCCGGTGATCGGGTCGTACAGTTCAGCGGAGGCGAGATCAAACAGACCGTTGAACTGTCCGCCGCCGACGGCCAACACACGGCCATCGGGGAGGAGCGTGGCTGTGTGCCCAACCCGAGGCTCGACCATGCTGCCGGTGACCGTCCAGACTGGCGGCCGCGCCAGACGGAAGATGCCTGATCCGATCAGTGCCGCGGCTCCCAGCGCCAGGGCCAGCAGCACGGCGAGGAGGAGCAGCGCCCACGACAGTGGGCGAACGCCCGTCCGGTCAGCAACCGTCGCCCTTCCCTCGACCTCCGGCCAGAGATTGGGCGCCTGCAGCGCATCGAGACTCCGGAAGCGGGTGTGCAGATCGGTCATCGCTCTTCACCAAGCAGGACGCGGAGATGCTTGCGGCCACGACTCAAGTGAGCGCGAACCGCAAGTGGGTTGATGCCGGTGCGACGCGCGATCTCGCGCACCGGGCAGTCGGCGTAGTAGTGGAGAACGATCACCGCGCGCTGCTGAGGCGTGAGGCCCTGGAGCGCCGCGAGCAATTGCTCATTCGCGTGCACGTCATGAACAGCTCCCTCGGGCATCGGTGCACTCGAAAGGCTGGACTGGCGCTTGAGGTCCCCGGCCGCCAGGCGAAACGCTGAGCGCCAGACCCAGCCGCGGACGTCCCTGATCGCCGAGCCTCGACGCAACGCCTGCGCGAACGCCTCGGCCACCGCGTCCGAGGCAACCTCCTCGTTGCCGGCAAATGCGTAGACAGACCGCCACAGCCGGTCACCGTCCTGCCGGTAGACCGCCTCGACCTCGCCAGCCGCCGCGACACGAGCCACAGTGATCGTCACTATGCCCATACAGGGAGGGATCGGCCCGAAAAGGTGACACTGAGGCGCGAGTGACGAAGCTGCTGGCAGTTGGCGCGGCTGAGGTGCATCGGTTGCTGCCGATGGACCGATGCATCGAGCTGATGGCCGATGCGCTCGCCGCGCTGTCGCGTGGTGATGCGCTGAACCCGCTGCGGGCCGGCTATCGGCTTCCCGGCGGCAAGGGGCTAATGGCCTCGATGCCTGGCGCCCTCGGCGGCGACGCGCCCGGTCCCTTCGGCGCGAAGCTCATCTCCGTCTTCCCGGGCAACCGTGAAGCGGGCCTCGAGTCCCACCAAGGGCTGATCGTCCTCTTCGAGGGGGAGCACGGCGCCCCGACCGCCATCGTCGACGCGGCTGCTGTCACGGAGATTCGCACGGCGGCGGTGAGTGGTGTCGCCACGCGGACGCTCGCCCGCGCGGACGCGCATGACCTCGCCATCCTCGGCTCGGGAACCCAGGCCCGGAGCCATCTCGCGGCGATGATGGCCGTGCGCAGCGTGATGCGAATCCGGGCGTGGAGTCCGACCTCCACCCGGCTGGAGGCCTTCGCAGCCGCTGCCTCCGAGCACGCGCCGGTGCGGGTTGAGGCCATGGCATCTGCGGAGGAAGCGGTGCGGGGAGCGGACCTCGTCTGCACCGTCACCGCAGCCACCGAACCAGTGCTCATGGGCGAGTGGCTCGCGCCGGGCGCGCACGTCAACGCCGTCGGCTCGAGCGTTGCGAGCGCACGGGAGCTGGACGCCGAGGCGGTCCGGCGAGCCCGCCTCTTCGTCGACCGCCGCGAGTCGGCGCTGAACGAGTCGGGCGACCTCCTGGCTGCGATCCGCGAAGGCATCGTCGACGAATCGCACATCATCGCCGAGCTGGGCGAGGTCCTGATCGGTACAGTCGAGGGGAGGCGCGGCGACGACGAGGTGACTGTCTTCGAGTCGCTCGGCCTGGCAGTTGAAGACCTCGCCGCGGCTGCCTTCGTCGCCGAGCAGGCGCGCGCCGGGGGCATCGGCTCCTCGGTCGAGCTCTAGCGCAGCCGATGGAGCCGCCCACCCGGACGCCGCTTCCTGTCCCGATCCCGCTCGCCGACATCCAGGCCGCCCGGGAGCGGATTGCCGGCACGATCACGCGAACGCCGCTGATCCGGCTGGATGTCGAGGGGATCGACCTGTACGCAAAGCTCGAGAACCTGCAGCCGATCGGCTCATTTAAGCTGCGCGGAGCCACCAACGCGCTGGCCCTCGCCGATCCCGCTGCCCTGCGCGATGGTGTCTACACCGCTTCGGCCGGCAACATGGCCCAGGGGGTCGCCTATGCGGCGCGCCGGCTCGGCATCCCCTGCTCGGTGGTCGCCCCCGATCACGCCCCACGCGCCAAGCTCGATGCGGTCGAGCGCCTGGGGGCGCGGGTCGTGCTCGTCCCGGTCGAACGCTGGTGGCAGGTCCTCAAGGACCACCGATACCCGGGTCTGGATGGCCTCTTCATCCATCCCTTCTCGGACCTGGCGGTGGTCGCGGGCAATGCCACGATCGGCCTCGAGATCGTCGAGGAGCTGCCCGAGGTCGCCGCGGTTCTCGTCCCGTACGGGGGCGGCGGACTCTCCGCCGGCATCGCCTCGGCCGTCAAGGCCGTTGCGCCCGGCGTCAAGGTCTTCGCGGCGGAGGTCGAGACGGCCGCGCCACTCGCCGCCTCGCTTGCGGCCGGCCAGCCGGTCGAGATCGCCTACGCCCCCAGCTGGGTCGACGGCATCGGCGGCGGGCTCGTCTTCCCGGAGATGTGGCCCCTCGCCTCCGCCGTGCTGGACGGCTCGATCGTCGTCTCGCTCGCCCAGACCGCCGAGGCCCTCCGCATCCTCGTCAGCCGAGGCCGCGTCATCGCGGAAGGGGCCGGAGCGGCATCGGTCGCCGCAGGACTCAGCGGCAGGGCAGAGAGCGGACCGGTGGTCGCGGTTGTCTCGGGCGGAAACATCGATCCCGCGCGGCTGGCAGAGATCCTCGCGTCGCCGAGCTAGGCACTCTCCCTCGGGGCGGAGCCTGCCGGCTGGAAGACCACGCAGCAGTATCCGGGCTTGGGATCCAGCGCGGGCACGACACCCGAATCTCCCAGCGCATCGGCCACGCCATCGGCCCAGGCGAGGTTCATGCCGCAGGTCAGCGTGCGATGACGCTCGACGAGGCTGTGATAGGGGCAGTTGCGGAGGCAGATGGCACCGGACCGCTGGTCGACCTCCGGCACGTAACCGGATCCGCGCAATAGGTCCAGCAGCGCCGCCACGAGACGGCGCTTTCCCGGCCGCGGACCCGCGCTGCGCCGCGCCTCCACCCCGACGTGGGTGCCCAGCTCGCGGGCGACGCCGGCCACCGCCTCGGCCGACGAGGGAGCATCGAGGCGGTCGAGGGCGGTTGCCAGCAACTCCGCGGCGACGTCGTAGTGGCGCGTCGGCAATGAGACGGAGACGTCCCGGTTCGACCTTCGGTACAGCTTCGCCGGACGCCCCGCGCCGGGACCGGTGCGGCCGCCGCGACGCCGGTACTCAGTTTCGAGCAGCCCGGCCCCGAGGAGCCGCTCGAGGTGGAAGGCGGCCAGCTCCCGGCTGATTCCGAGCTCGGCCGCCGCCTCGTCCCGACTGATCGGCTCTCGGCTGACGGTCACCAGCTCATAGAGGCGCCGCCGATTCGGCTCCTCGAGCAGCGCAACCGCCTCGATCGGATCGGTCGTGGCCTTCGTGGACATCGCATGCACTCTAACTGAAATGCACCTTAGTAGAAGAGTTGACGGGGAGGAATGGATCTGTAACGATAACTATCGTTCACTATAGACGGGTCGACAAGTCCAAGGGAGCGGCCATGGGCGGCATCGCGCGCGACTCTATCACCCGCACATCACGGAGGAACAGCGTCATGGCCAGTACCCAGGAACCTCTTCGCCTCGCTCTCCGGAAGCTGTGGTCAGATCACATCATCTGGACCCGTCAGTACATTGTCGCCGCGGTCGCCGGCACGCCGGATGCAGAAGCTGCGGCCGGTCGGCTGCTGAAGAACCAGGAGGATATCGGCAACGCGGTCGTCGCCTACTACGGCAAGGACGCCGGCGACGGGCTGACCGGGGTCCTCAAGGAGCACATCATGATCGCGGTCGACCTCGTGGCCGCCGCCAAGTCGGGTGACCAGGACGCGTTCACGAAGCATGACGCGCGTTGGACCGAGAACGCCAAGAGGATCGCGGAGTTCCTGGCCGGCGCAAATCCGAACTGGCCGGAGAAGGATGTCCTCGACCTGCTGTCCCTGCACCTCAAGCTCACAAAGGACGAGACGGTCGCGCGTCTGGGTGGGGACTGGGCCGCCGACGTGAAGGCCTTCGATGACATCTTCACCGAGATCATGGTTCTGGCCGATGCCCTGCACGACGGCATCGTTGCCCAGTTCCCGGAGCGATTCGCGCGCCAGGCAGCGGCATGACCGCGCTCGAGACGATGGCGGGGGCGCCGGCTCAGCCGGCGACCCTCGCCATCGGGGCTGCGGGTCCGCGATTCGAGGGCCTGCGCGGCACTGACGACCGCCGATTCGGCTTCACGACCTTCGCCGACCGCGAAGCTCTGGTCCTGATCTTCGCCTCGAATCGTTGCCCCACTGTCAAGGCGTACGCCGAGCGCATGAACGCTCTCCAGCGGAAGTACGTGCCTCGTGGCGTCCAGCTGATTGCCATCAACGCGAACGACCCGCACCTCTATCCCGACGAGGGCTATGGGCAGATGATCGAGCGCGCCGCTGAGGACCGCTACACGTTCCCCTACGTGGTCGACGAAGGCCAGCGCGTCGCGAAGGCGTATGGCGCCACCTGCACGTTCCATCTCTTCGTCCTGGACCGGGAGCGTCGCCTTCGGTACCAGGGCCGCTTCGACGACGCGCGACTCCCCGGGAACGTCACCAGCCACGATCTGCGCAACGCGCTGGACGAGCTCCTCTCTGGCAAGCCGGTGCGGGTCGCGACGACTCGGCCCTTCGGCTGCAGCCTCGATTTCGTGAGCTGACCAGCACAGCCATGGGCACCATCGCCCGGACGCAGCCCGCGTGGACAGCAGCATGGTGGAATGCCCGGTTGACGATCGTCGTCGCGCTCGGGTGGATGCTGGCGATCGGCAGCCAGCTGAGCGGGACCGCAGCGCTCCTCCATCACCACGCGCTGATCGAGGACGGCCCGCCGCTCTGGATCGCGATCCCCGTCTCCCTGATCGGCTGGCAGGTGATGCTCGCTGCGATGATGCTGCCCGCCAGCCTGCCGACCATCCACGTCGTCGCGGACAGCCTCCGCGACGCTCCGCGCTGGCGGACGCAGCTCCAGTTCCTGGGTGCATTCGCGCTGGCGTGGACGACATTCGGCCTCTTCGCCTTCATGGGCGACTTCGTCCTCCACCATATCGTCGACGCGACGCCCTGGCTCGGTGCCCGGCCCTGGCTGATCGAAGGCGGGGTGCTCGGGCTGGCCGGTGGCTACCAGCTGTCGCCGATGAAGCGGCAGATGCTCAACGCCTGTCGCCATCCAACAACACTCCTCGCGGCGGGTGCGGACCACCCCGGATCACTCGCGCTGGGGATGCGCCACGGCCTCGACTGTCTTGGCAGCTCGTGGGCGCTCATGCTGCTGATGTTCGCGGAGGGCTTCGCGAACCTGTGGTGGATGGCAGCGCTCACCGCGGTGATGGTCTACGAGGCGACCAATCACCACGGTCAGCGGGTGGCCATCGCGGTCGGCCTGGTCCTGCTCGCCCTCTCGTTCGCGACGATCGCCGGTGGCTGGTTCGCGCCCTAGCCCATCGGCTCAGCCCATCGAGCACCGCGGCCGGATCACATCCCCGGGAGCGGGAGCTCCCCTTCGGTCACATCGGCCGATGGCGGCGGGCTGAAGGTCACCGCCTCGTCGAATTTGCTGAAGCTCACCGTGGCGCTGATGGTGCCCATCGTCTCGCTGTCGACGCTGGTCGACGCCTCGGTCAGCCACAGCTTCTCGCGGTCGAAGAGCAGGTTGATCTCGAGCGCCTCGCCGAAGACGGTCGACGGGTCCAGGGATGCCACCGTCCCGCCTTCCTCAGCCACCAGCTCGGACGGGACGGAGACGCTCACCTGGTAGCACTGCCGGTCGCCACAGGCCACATCGGCCAGCTTCTTGATGACGACCCCGTCCTTCTCCAGGAATTCCCTGACCTTGCCAATCATCTCCTCCAGAGCGGGCGAGGTTGACGGCGTGGGGCTTCCCAGCACGTCGTTGGTCTGGTGCGACCACGTCGTGCCGCTCAGGCTCGTCCTGACCCATGTGTCCTGGCCGATGATGATCAGGTCTGCGGTCAGGTTCAGGAAGGCAGGCACGGCGAGCGTCGCGCGAACGCTCTTTGCCTCGATGTCGACATCGGCCTCGAGACTCGTCGAGTCGAGGCCCAGCGAGCCGCCGCCGTCGGGGACGTTGAAGGTCCCGTCCAGCGCGACCGAGACGTGGAGGCTCTTCAGATTGGCGGTGGCGTCCAGCCCCTGGGTGATGATCTCGAGCGGATCGGTGATGGCCGGTGCGCTCTGGCAGGCGGCCAGCACGGCAAGCACGGCGACGACGATCGGTGCGAATCTGCGGAGCACGTCCAGCCCTTCCCGGATGAATGAAGTCGGCAGCAGAATACGCGTTCTCTTCGCTCACCCGCCCCGGACCGATGGTCATGGGACAGCCCCCGGACCGTCCGGTCGATTACCGTAGACCGATGCGCCGCATCCAACGTTCCGCCCACATCGACGCGCCGCCGGCCAGGGTGTACGCATTCCTTTCGGACCCCACCAACCTGCCGCTCTGGCAGACGGGCGTCATCTCCTCGGAGCGCACCTCACCGCCGCCGACCGTTGCCGGCTCCACCGGGCGCGCCGTGTTCGACGTGATGGGCCAGCAGATGACCGCGAACACCACGGTTCGGGAGGCCGTGCCGGATCGGCGCCTCGTGGTTGCCAGCAGCGTCGGCGGGATGTCCGTCGTCGGATCGCTCGACCTCGTCCCTGCCGATGGCGGTACCCAGGTGACCTTCAAATCGGAGGTGAAGGCGGAGAGCATCTTCATGGGACCCCTCGAGCGCCTCGTCGCCGATGCCGCCGAGAAGGAGCTGGACCCGAGCCTCGCCCGGCTGCGTGCCGCTCTGAGCGCGCTGCCGGAATAGGGCGTTCGGCCGAGACTCCGTCCCACACCCGGCCTCGTGATCCTGGCGATCGTCGCCGGCGTTGCTGCGCCCATCTGGGCCGTAACGCTGGCTCGGACCCTCTCGCGCAGCGCGGGCGCCCCAGCGGTGGACTGATCCCGGTCAGGTTCGGCGGCGCACCCCGAGCAGGAGCGAGATAAGGAATCCACCGGCGACCAGCAGCGCCGCCAGGCCAAGGTCCACCGGAGATGGTCCGGCTGCCATGCCCGCGTCGGGGAGGGTCGGCACGAACGGGGGCACCGGCGCGGCTC
This sequence comes from Candidatus Limnocylindria bacterium, assembly GCA_036004845.1. Taxonomy (GTDB): domain Bacteria; phylum Chloroflexota; class Limnocylindria; order QHBO01; family QHBO01; genus CF-167. The sequence goes on along the minus strand of DASYRA010000017.1, from coordinate 42,550 downwards.
CCCCGGGGACGGGAGTCGCGCCAGGCGCCACCGGCGCAGGAGCGACCGGCTTGGGCAGCACCAGCGTGACGGTGCTCCCGCCACCGAAGTTCACGCTGTTGCCGATCATGAAGTCCTTGTTCAGCACCGCCAGGTTCGCCGACTGCGACGTCCCGAAGAAGAGCTGGACCGGCGTGTAGGCCGTGATCGCCCCGCCGGAGCGCTGCGTGATCCGGCTCAGTGGGACCTGCCAGTCGACGAAGTACTGGCCAAGCCCATCGGGCAGGCCGCGGGCGCCTGCCGAGAACTCGCCGCCGGCGTTGTTGAACGGCGTGGCGTAGACCTCGGTGTGCGCGGTGCCATCGGCATTGGCGACGTACACGAAGTCCCGCTGCGGGTTCTTGCCGTCGAGGCCCACGGCCACCCGCGCGACGCCGTTGACCGCGATCTGGAGCATGTACGTCGTCGACTGGAATCCGCCGGCAGATGCCTTCCGAGGATCACCCGCCAGCCGGATGCGGAAGAAGACGTTGACGCCGTCCGACGCGAAGTAGACCGAGCTGAGGGTCCCCGACGACCCGCTGCTCACGTCGCAGTACCCCGCCCCGCAGCCCACGTCCCCGATCACGTCGCTCACCCTGCTGCCGCTCGACAGGAGGTACGGGCGCCACGTCGAGGGCCATGCACCGGCGTGATCGCCATTCGGGCTATCGGTGGCGAGTGCCGCCGACACCGACAGGCAGAGGCACGCGGTCGCCAGCGCGAAGGCGCCGATTCTGCCGCGCATCCTTGTGGGCGGGCCAGGCATGCGGGGAATATGCGTTGTCGAGCCGTCTGCACGAATGACCCGCAAGTCTCCCCAGGGGGGACTTTCGTTCATCCTGGGGAGGCTGCGCTATACTCCGGCCCGAACGCGTTGACGCGGGAGCAGGAGGCGTCCACCTCGATCCGCAGCGAGCCGGGATGGTGCAAGCCGGCGATCGCAGGGGCCTCGAACTCGCCCGCCGAGCAGCCGGTCAGCACCGGCCGGGATGGCGTCCGATAGCAGCGCCGATGAGTGGACCGATCGTGGGGTTGTAGCTCAGCTGGGAGAGCACCTGCATGGCATGCAGGGGGTCGGGGGTTCGAGTCCCCCCAGCTCCACCAACCCAGGTCGGTCAAGTCAGCGTGGTACCGCGAAGGCCCCCCTTCGTCCTGACGAGGCGGGGGCTTTGTCATACCTGTCAAGGGAATGGACCGATGAGGATGGCGTGGCCAGCATGACGATCACCGAGAGCCAGTTCCGGACGGCCGGCGATGGCCGGCCTTGGACGCTGCGCCCGGCGCGCCCCACCGACGCGCGCGCGCTGGCCAGCCTCTTCGCTGACGTCCGTCGCGAGGGGCGCTGGCTGGTGACGCCTCCGACGGCAGTCAGCCAGCCGTCGGAGGCGTTCTACATCGGCGAGATGATCCGCGACTCGAGCAGCCTGGCCCTGGTGGCGGAGGCGGACGGCGACGTGGTCGGCAACGTCCTGGTCAGCGTCGAGCGCAGCGTGGTGAGCGACCACGTCGGCACGCTGTCGATCTGCGTGGCGGATGGCTGGCGCGAGGTGGGGATCGGCTCGGCGCTGGTCGAGGCAGCCACCGGGTGGGCGACCGAGCGTGGCCTGGCCAAGGTCGCGCTGGGCGTCTTCCCGGACAACCTGCGCGCGATCGCGGTGTACGAGCGTGCCGGCTTCGTGCGGGAGGGGCTGCGCCGCCGCCAGTACCGCATCCCGGGCGGCGAGTATCGCGACGAGGTGCTGATGGCCTGGTTCCCGCATCCGCTGCCGGAGGTGCCCGAGCGATGACGCCGGCCGTTGAGCGAGGACGCAGCTTCGACGCCTGGGCCGGCGAGTACGACCGCTACCGTCCGACCTACCCCGACGTCGTGTTCGAGCGGATCCGCAGCGAGCTGGCGGTGCCTGAGCGGCCGCGGGTCGCCGACCTCGGGGCGGGGACGGGCCGGGCGAGCCTCGCCATGGCGACGCTCGGATGGCAGGTCACCGCGGTCGAGCCGGGCGGCCCGATGCTCGACGTGCTCGGCACCCGGGCGGCCGAGGCCGGCTTGAGCGTGGAACGCGTGCAGGCCACGGCGGAGGCGACCGGGCTCGAGGCGGCGTCCTTCGACGTGGCCACGGCGGCGCAGGCCTTTCATTGGTTCGACAAGGGCGCGGCCCTGGCCGAGATGGCCCGCATCGTGCGGCCGGGCGGCGGGATCGCCCTCTTCTGGAACGTCCGCGACGAGGAGCGCTCGCGGTTCGTGGCCGACTACCACCACATCCTGGAGCGCTATGGCGGCGTGGCCGAGGGGAAGTACCTCCAGGCCGGGCGCTCGTCGGGACGCTCCGCAACCCGCGATGCGATCGCCGCGGCCGAGGGATTCGAGGGACCGCGGCTCCATGAGCTGCAGCACGAGCTGCCGGCGACCGCCGAGGGCTTCGTCGGCATGGCCTTCACCGCGTCGTACATCCGCGCCCTCGACCCAGAGACGCAGGATCGCTTCCGGGAGGAGACGCTTGAGCTGCTGGCACGACATGGGCATCGCGGCGATGAGCCGTTCGCGGTCCCCTATCGGGTCGACCTGTGGACCGCACGAAGGAGGGGAGCATGACCACCGAGCGCTTCGACCCACGGACCTACGAGGCCGGCTGGCGCGAGCGGTGGGCCGCGGACGACCTGTATCGGGCCGATGACGACGACCCGCGCGACAAGCACTACCTGCTGACGATGTACCCGTATCCGTCGGGCGACCTGCACATCGGCCACTGGTACGCGGCCACCGGGCCGGACATCGTGGCCCGGATGCGTCGCATGCAGGGCCTGAACGTCATGTTCCCGATGGGCTTCGACTCGTTCGGCCTGCCCGCCGAGAACGCGGCCATCGACCGCGGCGTCCATCCGGTCGAGTGGACCGAGCAGAACATCGAGCGGATGCGGACCCAGTTCCGCTCGATGGGCTGCATGTTCGACTGGTCGCGGGAGGTGGTCACCAGCGACCCGGCCTACTACCGCTGGACGCAGTGGCTCTTCCTGCAGTTCTTCAAGGCGGGCCTGGCGTATCGGGCCATGGCGCCGGTCGACTGGTGCCCCAAGGACCAGGTGGTGCTGGCGCGCGAGCAGGTGGAAGGCGCCGATCGCCACTGCTGGCGCTGCGGCACGCCGGTCATCAAGCGCGACCTGGAGCAGTGGTTCCTGCGCACGACCCGCTACGCCGACGAGCTGCTGGACTTCAGCAAGATCGACTGGCCGGAGCCGATCCGCCTGATGCAGACCAACTGGGTTGGGCGCAGCGAGGGGGCCGAGATCGACTTCGCGGTGGAGGCCGATGGCGTGGCGCCCATCCGCGTCTTCACCACCCGTCCCGACACCATCTTCGGGGCGACCTTCATGGTGCTCGCCCCCGAGCATTCCGCGGTTGCGCTGCTGACGGCGGAGGAGCGGCGGGCCGAGGTCGAGGCCTACGTCGCCGCCGCGCGCCGCGAAACGGAGATCGAGCGGATGGGCATGGAGCGGGATCGGAGCGGCGTCTTCATCGGCGGCCACGCCATCAACCCGATGACCGAGGAGCGGATCCCGATCTGGATCGCCGATTACGTGCTGCCCGGCTACGGCACCGGGGCGGTAATGGGCGTCCCCGCCCACGACGATCGCGACTATGCCTTTGCGAAGCGCTACGAGCTGCCGGTCCGCTACGTGATCACGCCGCGCGGCGGCGAGGTGCCGACGGACGGAGCCTTCCTGCCCCACACCCAGGACGAGGTGCTGGTCGACTCGGGCGCGTTCACGGGGATGGCCGCCGCCGACGCGATCGCGGCGATCACCGACGAGCTCGCCCAGCGTGGGCAGGGCGCGGCCGCCATCAGCTACCGCCTCCGTGATTGGCTGATCAGCCGGCAGCGCTACTGGGGCCCGCCGATCCCGATCGTCTATTGCCCCGAGCATGGGGCCCAGGCGCTGCCCGAGGACCAGCTGCCAGTCCTGCTGCCGCTCGACGTCGACTTCGCGCCGACGGGGGTCAGCCCGCTCGAATCCCATGCCGCCTTCCTGGCAGCGTCCTGCCCCGTCTGTGCCGGGCCGGCGAGACGCGAGACGGACACCCTCGACACCTTCGTCGACTCGTCCTGGTATTTCTTGCGCTACACCTCGCCGCACGAGGAGGCGCAGGCCTGGGACCCGGTGGCCGTGATGCGCTGGCTGCCGGTCGACCTGTACACCGGCGGTGCCGAGCACGCCGTCCTGCACCTGATGTACGCGCGCTTCTTCGTCAAAGCGCTGCGCGACATGCACCTGCTGGACTTCGACGAGCCCTTCACTGCGCTGCGCAACCAGGGCCAGATCCTGGGCGCGGACCACCACCGCATGAGCAAGTCGCGCGGCAACGTCGTCAACCCCGACGACCTGACCTCGCGCTTCGGCTCCGACACGGTGCGCTGCTTCCTGATGTTCATCGGGCCATGGGACCAGGGCGGCCCCTGGAACCCGTCGAGCATCGAAGGGGTGCATCGCTTCCTGGGCCGTGTCTGGAGCGTGGCGCAGGCCACCGACGGGTCGATTCGCCAAATCCCTGGCATGCCGCCTGCGCAGAGCCTGGCAGGTGAGCCTCCCGGCAGCGGAGGAGCATCGCCCGACGAGGTGGAGTCCGTCGAGGAAGGCAGCCGCGCGTTGCGGCGGGCGACACATCGGGCCATCAAGGAGGTCGGCGAGGACTATGCCGAGTTCCACTTCAACACGGCGCTGTCCAAGATGATGGAGCTGACCAACGCCCTGGGGTCCGCGCGGGACGACGGTCTGGCCGGGACCGATGCCTATGCCGAGGCGGTCGAGGCCCTGCTCCTGCTGCTGGCGCCGATGGCGCCGCACATCAGCGAGGAGCTGTGGTCGCGGCGCGGGAAGCCGTACAGCATCCACCAGCAGTCCTGGCCGGCCTTCGACCCGGCGCTGGTGACGGCCGAGGTGATCGAGCTCCCGGTGCAGGTGGACGGGAAGCTGCGCGACCGGCTGGCCGTTGCCCCGGACACCGCGGCAGACGAGATCGAGCGGCTGGCGCTGGCCAGCGAGCGGGTGCAGGCCTACCTGCAGGGACGAACCCCGCGCAAGGTGGTGCACGTTCCTGGCCGCCTAGTAAACATCGTCACATCCGCGAGCTAGCGACCGCTACGGAGAGTCGGCATTCACGACAAGTTCCCGTAGCTGCCCGGTTTCTCCAGTTGGTGCCACAAAGACTCGCTCGACTTCGTGGACGTCGCCGAGATCGAGGGGCCGAAAACCGAGCCGCTCACTGGCCCCGTTCGCCAGCGCTATCAGCCAGATGCTTCCATGTGCGGCCAGGCCTGGGAGCCTGGATGGCCAATCCATCCGATCCGCGTCGTCAGCCGACACCAGGGTCCCGGGTGGAAGCAGGGATTGGCCGTAGAAGAACGGGTCGTCGCCTGAGTTCCAACAGTACAGCGGTCCCGGGAGGTGGTCGGGCGTCCCGTCGCGACCGAGAAGATAGGCCATCTGGAAATACGACCGAGCGTCCAGGGACACGGCCACATCACCAGGCCGCATCCTCTGTTCAAGGGACACAAGGAGCTGCCTGGCGGGCGCGAGGCCGACTTCCGACCTCCAGTCCCCGATCCAGGTGATCGTCCCGCCCAAAAGCAGCGATGCCACGCCCAGCCACGCCAAGCTCCTGGCACCACTGGACGTGATCCGTTTCGATGCCCAGGTGCATCCAATGGCCGCCCCCAGCGCCAATGGAGCCACGCAGGCGCCAAAGTAGCGGCTGTCGTACACGGAGTGGAACTGCGAGTAGAGCCACACGAGTGGGACGAGAGCGAGACCCGCGACAACGGCCGCGCCGAGTGGTGAAGCGGCGCGGCGCGTGCCTTCTCGTCCCGTCGACGCCCCGGCGCGACCGGTCACGAGCAGGACCACCCCGACTCCGGCCAGGATGAGCACGATGGCGGCCCCCGGGATCCAGGGGGTTAACCGGAATCCACCCAGCACGGACGCATAGGTGTAGGCGAGGTCTTGCACGTGCGGAGGCGGCGTCCAGAACGGCTGCCCATTCGCCGCCTCAACGGCCGTCGGCAACCAAGGGAGGAACGTTGTTCCTCCCACGACGATCGCGGCCGGCGCGAACAGATCCTGAGATCGACGACCCCGAATCCAGCCTACGGTTGAGACCGCGAATTGCAGCGCAGCGATTGGCAGCCCCAGCGAGAAGGTCCATAGCTCGGCACTGACCGCCAGCGCCAGGGCAACCGTGTCGACCCATCGGCGCCTGCCCTCCGATCTGCCGGATGCCAGACGCCATGTGAGCCACCATGCCGTCGTGGCACAGGCTGACTCCATGGCGTACATACGGACATCTCTGGCGTTCGCAATCGCCAGCGGAGAGATCGCTAGGAGCGCAAGCCCGACTAGACCGGCACGCACGCCCATGCTCTCGCGCGTCCAGCGCCATCCGACAATGACGACCACCATCCCGAAGGCGACGGATAGGGCTCGAAGGGCGGCCTCGCTGTCCCCCGCCACCCACGTCCAGCCCTTCAGGACCAGCAGATAGAGCGGAGGATATGGCTCTTGGGCTGTGTGCGTTAGCAGATCGGGCAGTGGATATCGGGCAAGTAACCAGGAAGCGGCCTCATCACGGAAGAGCTGCCGCTCCCCGAGAAATATCGCCCGAAGCAGAAACGCGACGCACAGCAGGCCGACGGCGAAGAGCGTGGAGCGAGAAGTGGTGAGACGACGGAGCGCTGCAAGCCCGGCAGCATCCCTCAGCTGTGGACCCATGCCCACCGTCCCGACCGAAATCGCTCCTGAAGATGATGCTTGACGATGGTGACATCATGATGCGTCAGTCGGGTTTGGAAATGGTTGATCGCGTCGACCCTTTCCGCGACGGTGACCCGGTGTCGGCTAGGAGAAGAGGAGCGGTGAAATGCGGACGGAGACACGGAGACGCAACCTAGTGTTCTGGCTCGTGCTGATGACTTTCGCAGCATCGCTTCTGTTTATTCCAAAGGCACTCGGATCAGCGGACGCTGCCTACATTTGTGCAAATAAGTACATGAACGTGCGGGCCACGATCGTGAACAGCGCCAACGGCGCGTCCGTGGTCTCAGACTACAAGGTGTCCGCGTACGCCTGTTGGGATAACGTCGATGTTTGGGCGTATAACTCAGGACAACCCGCGGTCACCTACCTCAGCGGAGCGGGAGCGACCAGCTACGAGAAGGGGAACTACCTCATGGCTGATGGCCGAAGGGATTTCTGGGTCAACTTCCACTATTCGGTCCAGTGCAGCACGTTCCCATTCACGGTCTCCAACAGGAACTGGTATCCGCGGATCAAGGTTACTGACCATGGCTCATTCCTGTTCCAAGCCGGATCGTCAGACGGCAATCCGTGCTACACGTTGACGTCACAGATCCTGTCACACAATTAGGCCCCCGCGGCCTTACGCGATGGACGAACGCGCATGAGCCGCCGGTAAGCGCGGGGTAACACGTCCCCGCCTACGCTGCGCGTCCTGCTTCCGGAGCCCGGGGTCGAGTGCCCGGACGCCGGGCTTCGGACAGGTCTTCCGCTCCGCTCGCCTCCCGCGACAGGAGGCTCGGTCGTGACGATGGGCGACCGGATCGCCGTCGGCGCGCTCGCCACCGCCCTCGTGGCTGTGGGGCTGGGCGCCTGGCTGCTCTTCTCGGTCGGGGCGGCGCAGCCTGCCACGGAGGGCGTGCTGGACCCGTTCGGCGTGCCCTCGGCCTCGGCCCTGACCGGCGCGTCGGCGGTGGTGGTCGTCGACGTGGAGGGTGCCGTTCGGCATCCGGGAATCATCGAGCTGCCCGCAGGCTCGCGCGTAGCGGATGCGGTCGCAGCAGCCGGCGGCTACTCCCCGCAGGCGGATCTGGCGGCAGCGGCCTCCCAGGTCAACCTGGCGGCCACGCTGCGCGACGGGCAGCAGATCTCCGTGCCGCTGATCGGCGCTGCGGGGGGCGGCGGGTCGTCTGGTGGCGCGGGCGGCGGCCTAGTCAACCTGAACACGGCGACGCCAGAGGAGCTCGATGCGCTGCCCGGGATCGGTCCGGTCACGGTCCAGAAGATCGTCGCGGCGCGCGCCGAGCAGCCGTTTGCCTCGCTGGAGCAGCTGGTGACTCGCAAGGTCCTGACCAACTCCCAGCTGGACAAGATCCGCGATCTCGTCACCCTCACCTGACAGGCGCCGTACGCGTCCCATGGCCGCGCGCCTGGCGCTCCCCGGGGCGCTCACCGGTCTGGTGCTGGGGATCCTCGCCGCCGACGCGGAGGCGGGACCCGCGGCGTTGTGGGCGGCAGCCATCGTCGGTGTGGTCGGCGCCACCCTCGTACTCGGCCGGCGCACGGAGGCCGTGGCCTGCGCCGCGCTGATCGCCGGCCTCCTGCTCGGGGCCTGGCGTGGCACAGCCCTGGCCCTGCCATCGGGTCCGGGCAGCGTCAGCGGCCTGATCGACCGTGGAGAGGTTGAGCTGGTCGGGACCGCGGCTGACGATCCCCGGCCACGCGGGTCGACCCAGCAGGTCGTGCTGCAGGAGGTGATCGCCCGCCTCGACGGTCATCCCCGCGCACTGGAAGGACGCCTCCTCGCAACGCTGCCACGGGCCCTCCCGGTCGCAGTAGGGCGCCGCGTCCTGCTTTCGGCCGCGGTCGAGGCGCCGGCCGCCTTCGACGGCTTCGACTATCCGGCGTACCTGGCACGCCAGGGGATCGGCGCCCTGGTGCGCCCTCGTGAGGCAAGCGTCGTCGACGGGAAGATGTCGGCCGGCCCCGCCGGCCTCTCGGCCGCGGCACGGGCCTGGCTGCTCGCCGGCCTCAACCAGATGGTGCCCGAGCCGGAGGCCGCTCTCGGCGCCGGCATCCTTCTGGGAGTGAGGAGCAGCATCGCGCCCGAGGTGGCGGATGCCTTTGCCGTCGCTGGCCTGACCCACGTCGTCGCGATCTCCGGCTGGAACATCGCCATCGTGGCCGCCATCGTCGGGGCACTCCTGCGGCCTCTCGAGGAACGGCGGGGCGGTCGCTGGGTCGCGCCGGCGGCCGCGGCCGCCACCATCGCCGGCTACGTGATCCTGACCGGCGCCTCGCCATCGGTGGTGCGGGCCGCCCTGATGGCCGGCGCAATGATGGTGGCCCGTTTTGGCGGGTCCAGGGCGCACGCAGCGTCGGCCCTGGGACTTGCGGCCCTGGTCATGCTCGCCGCCGCGCCGTCGGTGCTGTGGGACGTCGGTTTTCAGCTGTCGGCATTGGCGACCGCGGGATTGATCCTCTTCGGCACCACGATCGAAGGGCGCCTCGCGGGCTGGCCGGCCTGGTTGCGGGAGCCCATCGCGCTGACGATCGCTGCCCAGCTCACGACCCTGCCCGTCGTGGTCGCCAGCTTCGGACGGCTCTCGCTGGTCGCGCCCATTGCCAATGTCGTGGTCGTGCCGCTGGTGCCGCTGGTCATGCTGCTGTGCGCCGTCGCCGCGCCCCTGGGAGCGATCGCCACGACCTTGCAGCTCGCTCCGCTCATCGACCTGGTGCGCTGGGCCGTCGGCGGGACGGCCTGGCTGCTCCTGCGCGCCATGATCGTCGCCGGGCAGGCGGCCGCATCGATCCCCTTCGCGGCCGTGCCGGTGGCAGCCCCGGGGTGGCTCGCGCTGGCCTGGTACCCGATGCTCTGGCTCGGCTGGAGGCGATCCGCCAGGCGAGTAGCGCCGACGCTGGACGCCGAGGTCGCGCTGCGAGTGCTCCGCCCGTCACACCGACGATCGACGCCAGGCGGCCGCGTTATTGCGCGGGCGCGAATGTCCCTTCGTGCCGCTGCTCGCCCACGGGTCGGGCTCGCGGCCACCGGCGCCCTCCTCGTCGCCGTGACGCTGGCCAGCCTGCCGGACGGCCGCCTCCACCTCGTGGCCCTGGACGTCGGGCAGGGCGACGCCATCCTGGTCACCGCGCCATCGGGCGCCACGATGCTCATCGATGGCGGACCGGATCCGGATCTCCTGCTGCGCCGCCTCGGCGAGCACGTGCCGTGGTGGCGACGCCGCATCGACCTCATGATCCTGACCCACCCACACGAGGACCACGTCGGCGGCCTGGTCGCAGCGCTGGAGCGCTACCAGGTCGGGCTGATCCTGGACGGGGGGCGCGCCTACGAGAACCCGGCGTATCCGCGGTTCCTCGTCGAGGCCCACCACGAACCCGGAGGGCACCGTGCCTCCGCTCGAGCCGGAGCACGGCTCCGGCTGGATGCCTCGACCACGGTCACCCTCCTCTATCCCGACGCGAAGGACGTGGCCGCGCCGTTGCCCGACGGCGACATCAACAACGCGTCGGTCGTCGGCCTGCTGCGCAGCGGTGGCTTCACCGCCCTGCTGATGGGTGACGCGGAGATGCCGGTCGAGACGTTGCTCGCCGAACGCGGGCTGCTGACCCGGATCGACGTCCTGAAGGTCGGCCATCACGGATCCAACTCCAGCAGCGGTCCCGCTCTGCTGAGCACGACCCAGCCGGGTGCCGCACTGATCTCGGCCGGCGTCGGCAACGACTACGGACACCCCCACCAGGTCACCCTCGACCACCTGCACGCCATCCCGGGGCTGCGTCTGCACCGCACCGACCTCGAGGGCAGCATCGAGGTCGTCACCGACGGCCGGAGCTACCAGGTGCGCAGCCGGCGGGTGACGGACCCCTGGCGATCGGTCGTCGGTGCACCGATGTCGGCGCAGCGGCCGGCGCGTAGCATCGGGGCATGGCCGTACCCACCCTGGCTGAGGCTGAGCAGCTGCTTGCCTCCTTCGCCCTCCCCGATGGGATCGTCAGGCATTCGCGCGGCGTCAGTCGCGTCGCGGCCGAGGCGGCGCGGGTCCTGGCGGCGGCCGGCGTCGCGGTCGATCCGCAGCTCGTCGAGGTCGCCGCCCTGCTGCACGACGTCGACAAGCTCGAGACCCGCGACCACGGGCAGCAGCACGGCCTCCTTGGCGCTCGCTGGATGGCCGAGCGCGGATTCCCGGAGCTGGCCGAGCCGATCGCCTCGCATCCGATCGGCTGTCTGCTCGATCTGTCTCGATCGCCGCGGGGCTGGGCGGCGGTGGCCGTTGCCGTCGCGGATCGCCACGTCACGCAGGGCTTCGTCTCCATCGACGAGCGGATTGACGACCTGACGCGGCGCTACCCCGACTTCCAAGCCGATCTGGAGGCTGCCCGCCTGCCGGCGCACGCCATGCAGGCCGACCTGGCGGCTGCCGCCAGGCTGAGCGTTGATGAGCTCGAGGCGCGGCTCCAAGGGGCGTGGGATGGGGACGCGCCGTGACCGCCAACCTCCTCTTCGCGCATGGCGACGACGACTTCGGGATCGATCAGGCGCTGGCCGCCTTCGCGGCGCGCACCGATGTGGCGGAGCGGACCGACATCGTCCCCGAGCGGAGCCCGGACGAGGCAGCCATCGATCGCGCGCGCCTCGAGTCGGCCACGGTCGGCATGTTCGGGGCGCACCTGGTGGTGCTGCACCAGCCGATCCTCGCCGCCGGCAGGTCGAACGCGGCCACCGACAGGCTGCTGGCCCTCGTGGCGGAGCTGCCCGACGGCGCGGTGCTGGCGCTGGCCGAGCTGCGCCCCTCGCGCGACGCGGGCAAGCCACCTGCCCTGCTGCAGCGCATCGCGGACACGGTGACGGAGCGGGGCGGGACGGTGGAGGAACGGGCCACGCCACGGCGCAACCAGCTGCAGGGCTGGGTCCGCTCGCATGCCGCCGGCATCGGCGTGGAGATCGAGCCCCGCGCCGCCGCCATGCTGGCAGAACGGATCGGGGGGGCCGTCTGGGAGTCGGACATCGAGCGCGGGCAGCAGACCCGGGTGGCGGATGGGGAGCTGCGCAAGCTCGCGACCTATGCCGGCTCACGCCCCATCACCGCAGCCGACGTCGAGGTGCTGGTGACCGACACGCGTCCGGCGAGCCTGTACGCCATCACCAACGCCATCGATCGACGCGAGCCGGCAGCCGCGGCGGCGGCCGTCGAGCGCGCGATCGGCGAGGGGCAGCCTGTGCTGCGCATCCTGGCCGCGCTGGAGGGCCGGATCGCCGACCTGATCGTGGCCCGCGACCTGAGCGCCAGCGGCGCCAGCCCGCAGGAGCTCACCAAGCGGGTCGGGCGCGGCAACGCGCGCATGGCCGAGCGGATCGCGGAATCGGCGCGTCGCTACTCGGGCGCCGAGCTGGAGGAGATGCTGCGCGGGCTGTTCGAGGCCGATCTGTCGATCAAGGCCAACGAGATGGAGGAGGAGGCGGCGCTGGTGGCCTGGCTGGGGGAGTACCTGCTTGCCACGCGAGCGACGCGCGGCTGACGGATCGGCCTAGGCGGCGCCTGCGCGCAGGACCCGGTCGCTCTGGATGGCGAAGGTGCACTGCGCGTCGGAGAGGCCGAGGATCCCGATCAGCTGACGGTCGACGTACAGCTGGCGGCACGGTACGCACAGCGCACCCGGGATGGCGAAGAAGAGTCGCTCCTCCGCGGCGATGTCGCGGAACGAGGTGTCGAAGACGCTGGTCAGCAGGCTCCCGCCGCAGAAGCGGCAGGCGTCGGCCGGACCCTCCTCGTTCGCAGGCTCGATGGCGTGCTCGTCCATGGCCCGAGCATGGAAGGGGCCCGGATCGGGCTCAATAGGAGGTCTGTGGTAGGCGGACTGGTACCCGGGTAGTACCCCCGGGCTGGGCTCAGACCAGCCGCACGACCTGAGCCGCGTTGCTCCAGAGGCGCTCCAGCCCGTAGAACTCACGCTCCTCGGGGGCGAAGAGGTGGACGATGACGGCGCCGTAGTCGAGGAGAACCCAGCGCGCGGCGCCCTTCCCCTCGACCCCCAGGGGGCGAATCCCCTCGTCGCGCAGCTCGTCGATGATCCCGTTGGCCAGCGCCTGCAGCTGGCGGTCGCTGCGGCCGGTGCAGATGACGAAGTAGTCGGCGAAGGTCGCCACCTCGGTCGTGCGCAGCATCACGATGTCGACCGCCTTCTTGTCTGAGGCGAGGTCCACGATCCGATGCGCGAGGTCGCCCGGGTCGATGGCCGTCAGCCCGTCCGCGCGCTGCTCCAGCTCATCTCCTTCGATACAGGCCACGGGCCACGATCAGCTCCTCCACGGCCCGCGGCACAAGGTAGCGGATGGGGCGACCCGCCGCCACCCGCGCCCGGATCTCCGAGCTGCTGACGTCGAGCGACGGACCATCCAGCAGGTGGATGCGGGCCGCCGCGGGTCCAAAGCGTTCCCGCAGCGCCACGCGATCCGGCATCGCGGTCCCGGGACGCGGTCCGACCGCCCATTCCGCCATTTCGAGCAGCCGATCCGGCTCGCGCCAGGTCTCGATCTCCGCGAACGAGTCGGCGGCCATGATCAGCACGAGCCCCACCTCGTCGCCGAGATGGGTGCGAAGCTGGGCCAGCGAGTCGACCGTGTACGACGGGCCCGGGCGCTCCATCTCGACCAGCGACAGGTCGAGCGCCGGGTCGCCGCCGATCGCGAGCCGGGTCATCACCACCCGGTCGGCGGCATTGCTCACCGCGCGGCGACCCTTGTGCGGCGGTCGCGCCGCCGGCATCAGCAGCACGTGCCCAAGGTCCAGGCTGTCCGCTGCCAGGGTTGCCAGCCACAGGTGCCCGATATGGGGCGGGTCGAAGGTGCCGCCCAGGATCCCGACCTTCCGCGCCGGCGATCCCTTGCCCGGCAGCTCGGATGGCTCGGGAGCCGCCGAGCGCAGCTCGGGAGCGCGTTCCGTCGACCCCCCCGCCCGCAGGACGATGCCCCTCAATCCTCGTCCCCCCACTCCAGCTCCACCAAGCCGATGCGCACCGTCGTCCCGCTGCGAGCGCCGAGGCGTCGCAGCTCCGCGTCGATGCCGAGGCGCTCCAGCGTGCGCTGGAATCGATCGCGCGACTCGTCGTTCGCGAAGTCGGTCCGGGCGGCGCTCGTCTCGATCCGACGGCCACGCACGCGGAGGCCGTCCGCCTCGGCGATCACCTGCCACCCGGCGTCGAGCGGATCGAACCGATGCAGGCGCACCGCGCCCGGCTGCGGCTCGGCGGCGGAGCGCCGCTCCGCCTCGTTCAGCGCCTCGGCCAGCGCGGTCCGCAGCTCGCGCAGTCCCGTGCCGGCCTGGGCGGAGACGGCGATCGGCTGCGCACCGCTGGCCTTCAGCGCGCGACGGATCGAGGGCCAGCCAGCGTGGACGTCCGGCAGATCCTGCTTGGTGACGACCATCGGCATCGGCCTCAGCAGGAGGGAGGGGTCATGCTCGCCAAGCTCCGTCTCGACGGCTTGCCAGTCGCCGACCGGGTCGGCCGCTGCCCCGTCGACCACGGCCACCAGGACCCGTGTCCGCTCGGCGTGGCGCAGGAAGGCGTGTCCCAGCCCGCGACCCTCCGAGGCTCCTTCGATCAGGCCCGGCAGATCGGCGATCACCGCGCGACGCTCGTCATCGAGCTCGATCACGCCCAGATTGGGCCGGATCGTGGTGAAGGGGTAGTCCCCGACCTCCGGTGTGGCGGCGGTGAGCGCCGCCAGGAGCGAGGACTTCCCCGCATTGGGAGCCCCGATCAGCCCGATATCGGCGATCAGCTTCAGCTCGAGCTCGATCCAGCGCGACTCGCCCGGCTCGCCCTTCTGGGCATGCTTGGGAGCCTGGTGCGTCGAGCTGACGAAGTGCACGTTGCCGCGCCCGCCGCGGCCACCGCGCGCGACCACCAGCCGCTCGCCGGGAGCCAGCAGCTCGCCCAGCAGTGCCGCTTCGGAGTCGGCTTTCCCGCCGGTCGAGGCGAGGCGGGCGACGGTCCCGGGAGGGACCGGCAGGAGCACGTCGGCGGCGTTCTTGCCGTGGGCCTTGCGCCCGGCACCGGCCCCGCCGGGCCTGGCACGATGGTGGGGGTGGTGACGCAGGTCGCCGAGGGTGGTCATCCCGGCGTCGACGACCAGCACGACCGAGCCTCCCGAGCCGCCGTCGCCTCCATCGGGTCCGCCGCGCGGGACATGCGCCTCACGCCGGAACGAGGTGGATCCATCCCCGCCGGCCCCGCCCGCCACGAGGATCCGGACCTGGTCAGCGAACATCGACGACCGATGATAGCAACGGGGTCGGCGCAGCCCTGGCCGGGCGAGAGTGGGCGCGGGGAGATCGAACCGGGCTACAGGTAGCGGAGGGGATTGACGATCACACCGCCGACGATGACCTCGTAATGGACATGCGGCCCGGTGCAGACGCCCGTACAGCCCACGGCGGCGATGCCCTGCCCGACGGTGACCGTCTCGCCGGCGGCAACCCACAGGCTGCCGAGGTGGTTGTAGACGGTGACGATCCCGTTGCCGTGGTCGATCGCGATCACGAGTCCGCCGCCATTGTCCTTCCAGCCCGCCCAGGTCACCACGCCGTCATCCGACGCGATGACCTTGCTCCCCGAGGGCGCCGCAATGTCGAGCGCCTTGTGGTAGGTGCTGTAGTACTGGGTGATCACGCCGCCGGGGACGGGCCACCTGAGCTGCCCCGTGCCGACGATGGGAGCCGGCTTGACGTAGACGACCTTCGGCGCCGGCGCCGGTGGAGGTGGGGGCGGGGCGACCGGGGTGGGAAGGGGGGTGACCTCCGGAACCTCCGCGCGGGCTCCGCGCTCCGGCAGCAGGTCCGGGCTGGCGGGGTTCGGGATGAGCTCGAAGTGGACGCTCTCCTCCTCGAGAGCTGTCGCATCGGCTCCCTGCGCCACGGCGATCAGTCCGAACGGGAAGGCGCGCTGGTTGGCGGTGGTGGTTGAGCCTTCAGCCGTGACGCGTACGCCGACCGCGACCGTTACGGCCAAGAGGCCGAGGACGGCGAGATGGGAGACCGCTCGGGCGGTTGGTCTCTCGTCGGTCGCGCGGCGCGAAGGCCGTCGCTGATCGGGCAATACAGAGGCTCCCACGGTTGCATCCAGGTTGCTTTGTGCCCGACCTCGCTCTTCCCCTGCCGGTCCGGGCGACGACGCCGGCCGAGAGTCGTGCCTGGGGATGGTAGCAGCGCTGTGAAGAACCGGTCAACCTGCCGGCCGGCCCGTTTGGACCAGTGCCACTGGTCCTATTGGCTGGCTACCGGCCCTCGATGGCGAGCTGCAGCGGCGCCGAACCGAGGTCCGAGAGGGGCCCAGCGCCCGTCGCCAGCGTGATCCAGAGCATCTCTCGCTCGCCGCCCGGGACATCCATCGGCACCAGGAGCACGACCGACTCACCCGGCGCAAGCGGAGGGATGGCGATGCCCGGGTCGAGGAAGGCGTCGGGCTCCTGTCGCAGGTAGGGCTCCGAGCTCACCGCCGGGCCCGCCATGAGCCGCAGGTCGTCGGGCCAGGGATCGGTCCCGGTGTTCGTCAGGCGCACCGGAAGGCCGGCTGACAGTTCGGCCAGGCCGATGCCGGCAGCCCAGAACGGCGGTCCGCTCCCCTCGACGGCGGTCGCCACCCTTCCCGCCTCGCCCCCAGGAATGAGCGCATCGAAGCGGACCGCCAGGGGTCGGTCGGCGAAGTAGGACTCCAGCCCCGTGGCGATCCCCTGCGCTGCCGCCGCCTGGCCCTGCGGGGAGAGGAGCAGATCGTGCTCGGCAGCGAGGGTGATCGAGCCGACCTCCGTCAGGACGGCGGGCATCAGCGCGCCGCGCCTCGGCTGCTTGACCGGGTCGGGTCGCTCAGGCGTGGTCACGAACAAGGGTGGAGCGACGATGAAGAAGTTCGTCGCAGAGATCCCGCGGTCCTGGCGCTCGTAGCCGGCGACGGGCTCCAGCGCCGCCACCACCCCGTCCTGGACCTGCTGCGCCAGGTGCTGGGTGGCACCCACCCCCCACGGGGTCTCATCGGTGTAGTAGGTCTCGGTCAGTGCGATCTCCACGACGACGCCGTTCTCGGTGACCGAGTTGATGTGGATGCTGACCAGCAGGTCGGCCCGCGCCAGGTTGACGAGGTCGAGGCGGGCCTGCAGCTCGTCGTGCGTGCGCGTGGCTCCCTCGGGATCGAAGCCGGTCTCGCCGTCGCCGTTCACGTCGCGGAAGGGCGGCCCGTGGCAGCCCAGGTCGGGGTAGTCGTCGCCGGCCAGGGCCTCATCGGTCTGGCGGGTCATGACGACGGTGATGCCCTGTGCCTCGAGCAGGCGCTTCAGCTCCAGGCCGATGGCCAGCGTCATCACCTTCTCGCTGAACGCCGAGCCGCGCTCGAGAGGATCAGGCACCCCCCAGTCGAGGCAGCCGCCGTGGCCGGGGTCGATGGCCACCACGATGGCGGCGGGGTTCGGCTCGTAGACGGTGCTCGAGGATCCCGGCGCCGCGACGACCTCTCCGATGCTGGGGCTCGGCAGGCCGGCGGCCGAGGGCTGGACCGATGTGGAGGCGCTGTCCGTCGGCGTGGCCGGCCCGCAGGCAGCGAGCAGGACGCCAACTCCCAGCAGCGCGGCGGCCTGACGACGCGCGAGCTGAGGCACCGGACGCGGCGGGGTCAGCGCTCGGAGGCTTCGACGCTCTTGCTGAGCGAGACGAGGAACTCGGCGTTGTTCTTCGTCTTGCCGAGCCGCTGCATGAGCAGCTCGATCCCCTCGTTGGGGCCGACCGCGGAGAGCATCCGCCGCATCGTCCAGATCATGCGCAGGGTGTTCTCGTCGAGGAGGAGCTCCTCGCGTCGGGTGCCGGAGCGGAGGACGTCGATGGCGGGGAAAATCCGCTTCTCCGACAGCTTGCGGTCGAGCGCCAGCTCCATGTTGCCGGTCCCCTTGAACTCCTCGTAGATGACGTCGTCCATCCGCGAGCCGGTGTCGACCAGGCAGGTGGCGATGATCGTCAGGCTGCCGCCACCCTCGATGTTGCGGGCGGCGCCGAAGAATCGCTTCGGCGGGTAGAGGGCGATCGGATCGACGCCGCCCGACAGCGTCTTGCCCGATGCCGGCAGGGCGAGGTTGTAGGCGCGCGCCAGGCGCGTGATCGAGTCCAGCAGGATGACCACGTCGCGGCCCGTCTCGACCTGGCGCTTGGCGATCTCCAGGCACATCTCCGCGACGCGGGTATGGTTCTCGGTCGGCTCGTCGAAGGTGGATGCGTAGATCTCGCCCTTCACGCTCCGACTCATGTCGGTGACCTCTTCAGGCCGCTCGCCGATGAGGGCGACCATCAGCAGCGCGTCAGGGTAGTTGTCGGTGATGCCGGCGGCGATCTGCTTGAGGACGGTCGTCTTGCCCGCCTTGGCGGGTGACAGGATCAACCCACGCTGACCCTTGCCGATCGGGCTGATCAGGTTGATGAGGCGCTGAGTGAGGTTCTTCTGGTCGGTCTCGATGTCGAACATCTCGTCCGGGAAGACCGGCACCAGCGTGTCGAAGTACGGGCGTCGCCGGGCGGTGTCGGGATCGACGCCGTTGACCGTGTCGACCCGCAGCAGGCCCCAGTACTTCTCCTGGTCCTTCGGCGGGCGGGTCTGGCCCTCGACCTTGTCGCCGGTCCGAAGGCCGAAGCGACGGACCTGCGACGAGCTGACGTAGATGTCGTCGTTGGCCGGCATCACGCCGTGGCGGCGCAGGAAGGCGAACCCCTCGTCGACGATCTCCAGGATCCCCGTCGCCATCCCCGGCTGACCGTTCTGGTCGAGGCGCGGCTGTGCCGGCGTGAGCGGCACGACGTCGAGCAGCTTCAGCACGAGGTCGGAGTGGTCGAGCTCATCGGCCCCTTCGACGCCGAGCTCGCTGCCCAGCTCGCGAAGCTCTTCGAGGCTGCGGGCCTGGAGCTCCGCGAGGTTCCAGCCCTCATCGGTCTCGTCGCCCTCACGCGGGAATGGGCCGGCGAAGATCGACGAGTAGCCACCGGTCGCGTAGTTGTTGCGCCGACCCTGGTAGACCGGCCGTGGCGCCTGGCGCCGTGGGCCGCCTCCGTCTGGTCTGCGGCGTGGCCGACCGCGGCGCTGGGAGCGGGATTCGTCGTTCATTGAGTGCCTGTAACCTCGATCAGATGGGGATCTGGGGGGCGAGCGACGCTGATGGGCGAGGTTCCACGGGACCACGCGGGAGCGTGTCGCTCTCGTCCGGGGGACGCGCGGGCGGATGACCGGTCAGACCTTGCGGGTCCCTGCGCGAGTGGTGATGTTGGGCCCGCCGTAGCCGCTCATCTCGCCGACGAGCTTGGCCCGAATCTGACGCACGACCGGTCGCCAGTCGAGGGAATCATACCCGAGATGCGCAACCACCTGTTCGGCCGTCCACTCCTGCCCCCGATTCCATGCTCGCTTGAGCGTGTCGCCGGCCGCCGCGCTGCGCCACCACGCCGCGCCGTGGCTGGCAACCAGGGAATCGGTCAGCGCGGCGTCGAGCATGAAGCAGCGCAGGTAGGAGGCTGCGTACATGCCGTCGTCGATGGTCAGGTAGCGCTCCTCCGGCTCCCGCACGCCGGTCAGCAGCCCGGCCAGCCCGGCGTACGTCGCCCGATGCACCGCCGCATCGCCACCGCGGTACATGCGCAGCTCGTGGAGGTGACGGGCGGCCAGCGTGCGAAGCGTGACCAGGTGGTAGAGGGAATAGAAGTCCGCGAACGAGGCGGCGTGGGCCTCCGGCATGCCGAGCTGCTCGACCAGCCAGGCGGGCTCGGCCAGAAGCCGCTCGAGGGTCATGGCGTATCCCTCCGTCACGGCTCCGTCGCCCAGCTCGCGCAGCGAGACCGGCAGGCGCGGGTCGACGTGCAGGAAGTGCTCCAGGTGGCCGGCCTCGTGCAGGACCGCGCCGTAGTCGTCCCAGCCGCCACGCGGCTGGATGACCAGGCGAACGTCGGTGGGGGCGTTGACGACCGCCACGAAGGCGCGCGGTGACTTGTTCGGACGCGCATCCACGTCCAGCGTGGCGCCCGGCTGGCCGCGCAGCTCGATCCCGAGGCCGCGCAGCGTGGATTCGAGCACGGACAGGATTCGACGACCGTCGAACCAGTTGTCCCAGCCGCTTCCGCGCATCAGGAACCACAGGTCGGCCAGGCTGGCGTCGCCCTGCTCGATCTCGATCCGCGCGAGGTAGCGCCGCAGCGCCGCGAAGTACGGGGTCTCCGACTCCGCCAGGAAGTCGCGGACGCCGGCTGCCAGCTCGTCGGGATCGAACCCACGGGTGGTCTTGATCAGGTCGACGTAGTCCGCGTAACCGAGCTCGCGGGCCAGTTCGCCGATCCGGCCGAGGCGCTCCTGGCGCATCGGGTTGAGGAGCTCCTCGGCCTCCAGGTAGGAGGCGTACAGGGCGTTCCGCTCGGCGCGGCCGCTGATCTGGCTGATCCGGTTGTGGAGCCCTCGATAGGGAATCGGCTCGCCGCGCCAGACAACCACGGCCGTCGCCTCGGCGGTGCCGACCGCATCGGTCAGGGCGGCTGTGGCTCGCTGGATGTACCCATCCGTGGCGGCGGCCAGGAGGGCGCGGTGATGGCCCGTCTCGGGGCCGCCGGCCTCGAGCAGCCGCCGAAGCTCGTCAACCGCGGGCCGATCGAAGAGCGACGCGTGCCGCTCGTAGATGGGCCCCAGCGCCAGCTCGTCGTGCAGGCCGGCGCCGTGCTGGTACAGCTCCTCCTCGCGCTCTGCGATGAAGGCGCCCAGCCTGCGCTCGTAGGCCGACCGGTTGAATGCCGCCTTGCGAGCGGCGACGGCGCGCGGGCTCATCGGCTCAGGATTTGCTCTCGACGACCGGGACCGCGGCGGGCTCAGCCACGTCGGTGCTGGCTCCGAGGCCGAGCCGCGCCGCCGCGGCACCGACGAAGTCGCGGAAGAGCGGATGCGGCCGGCTGGGACGGCTCTTCAGCTCGGGATGCGCCTGGGTGGCCACGAACCAGGGATGGTCGCGCAGCTCGATGTACTCGACCAGGCGATCGTCCGGCGAGACGCCGCTGAACCACATCCCCGCCTCCGACAGCCGCTCGCGGTACGCGTTGTTGACCTCGAAGCGGTGGCGATGGCGCTCGTACGCGATCTCGGTGCCGTACGCCTCGCGCACCTTCGAGGATTCCTCGAGGCGCGCCGGGTAGAGGCCGAGCCGCATCGTGCCGCCCTTGTCGGTCACGTCGGTCTGGTCGGGCATGAGGTCGATGACCGGATGCTCGGTGAAGACGTTGAACTCGGAGCTGTTGGCATCGTCGGTGGCCAGCGCCATCCTGGCGAACTCGATGACGGCGCACTGCAGGCCGAGGCAGAGGCCGAGGTACGGGACGCGCTGCTCGCGCGCCCAGCGGATGGCGCGGATCTTGCCCTCCACCCCGCGATAGCCGAAGCCGCCGGGGACGAGCACGCCGGCGACCCCCTTCAGCTCGTCGTCGACCTGCTCCTGCTCGATCCGCTCCAGGTGCTCGCTGCGGATCCAGCGCACCTTGACGTCGACGCGGTGGTGCAGCGCCGCGTGCTTCAGCGCCTCCGAGACGCTGATGTAGGCATCCGGCAGCTCGGTGTACTTGCCGACGATGGCGATCTCGACCTCGGGCCGCGGCGCCCGGATGCGGGCCACCAGGTCCTGCCAGTCGTGCAGGTCGGGTTCGCTGCCAGGGATCTCCAGCTCGTGGGTGATCAGCTTGCCAAGCCCCGCGCGCTCGAGCTGGATCGGGACCTCGTAGATGCTGTTGGCGGTCTTCAGCGGGATCACCGCGTTGACGTCCACGTCGGTGAAGAGCGAGACCTTGTCGAGGATCTCGTCGTCGATCGGCTCGTCGCTGCGCAGGATGATGACGTCGGGCTGGATCCCGATACCCCGCAGCTCCTTGACCGAGTGCTGGGTCGGCTTCGTCTTCAGCTCTCCGGTGGCGCCGATCTGGGGCAGCCACGTGACGTGCACGTACAGCACGTTGCGCCGCCCGACGTCCTTGCGCATCTGCCGGATCGCCTCGAGGAACGGCAGGCTCTCGATGTCGCCGACGGTGCCGCCGACCTCGACCACGACCACCCCGTGCGAGGCGAGGCCGTTGGTCGCCACCGAGCCGGTGCCCTCGCGCGCGACCCGCGCGATCCGCTCCTTGATCTCGTTGGTGATGTGCGGGATGACCTGGACGGTGCCGCCGAGGTAGTCGCCGCGCCGCTCCTTGGCGATGACGCTCTGGTAGATGCGCCCGGTGGTGACGTTGCTCGCCTGCGACAGGTTCTCGTCGATGAAGCGCTCGTAATGGCCGAGGTCAAGATCCGTCTCGGCGCCGTCGTCGGTCACGAAGACCTCGCCATGCTGGTACGGCGACATCGTGCCGGGGTCGATGTTGATGTACGGGTCGAGCTTCAGGATCGAGACCGGGATGCCGCGGGCCTTGAGGATCCGTCCGATCGAGGCGGCGGTGATGCCCTTGCCGAGCGAGCTGGTCACGCCGCCGGTCACAAAGACATACTTCGGCATCGCTCGCACTTCCTCTGCCTCGTGGCTCAAGCGTGCCTTCGAAAAGGAACACGCGAGCAGCGGACGCCAACGCCGTACTCGGGAGGTCAGTCTAGCGCACCGGGCAGGCCGCTGTCCCCCTGACGCGCGATGATGGGACCGATGCCTGCCGCGATTCGCCTCATCCACCCCGCCCCGGCGCTGGCGGTCGTCGTCGTCACCGGGGCGCTCGGCGCGATCCTCGCCAGCCAGGCGGGGGCGCCGATCGGCGAGAGATGGCTGCTCACCGTCCTGGCGGTGGCTGGCTCGCAGGTCTTCACCGGAGCGACCAACGACATCGCCGATCGCTTCCGGGACGCGACGGTCCGCCCGGAGAAGCCGCTACCCGCGGGTGAGCTGAGCCTGAATGCGGCCGCCTGGATCGCCTCGATCGGGTTGGCCGTGCAGCTGGTGGCGTCCCTTCGAACCGGCACGCTGCCGCTGGCAGTTGGGGTGGTTGCCTCGGGATCGGCCCTCGCCTACAACCTGTTCCTCTCCCGCACGCCGCTGTCCCCGCTTCCGTACCTCATCAGCTTCGGCCTGCTCCCCGTCTGGATCGCCGCCGGGATCGGCGTCCCGATCGAGCGCGTGCTGCCGGCCATCCCCCTGGTGGCCCCCTTCGCCGTGGCGGCGCACCTGGCCAACACGCTGCGCGACTTCGAGGCCGATGCAGCCGGTGCCTCGCGCAGCCTGGCACAGGTGCTCGGCAGGCGGGCGAGCCGGCTGCTGGCCGCGGGGTTGACCCTGGCCGTCGGGCTCGGCGTCGGGGGCGCGCTGCTGGCCGGTGGGCGGGCCACGCCCGCGAGCGTCGGGCTGGGGGTGGTCGGCCTGGCGGCCGTCGCCGCGGGAACCTCGACCGAGCGCAGGCTGTGGTACGGAATCCTGCTCGCCGCCGTGTGCTGGACGGCGGCCTGGGCGCTCAGTACGGGCTAGACGGCGTCCTCGATCTCGAGGTCGTCCTCGTCGCCTTCCTCGGTCAGCTTCAGCCACACGAAGAGGCCGGCCAGGACGGTGAGCGGAATGATGATCATCGCGGCCAGGAGCGCCCCGATGGTGACGAACAAAATCTTGAAGAGCTTCATGCCACGGTCTCCCCGTCAGGTGGCCCGGCCTCGGCGGCGGGCTGGCGTTGCGTTGGTGCAGCATCGATCATAGCCACGATGTCGTCCCGGGTGAATTCAACCAGCTGGTGCCCGGCCGGGGCAGCACCCGCGCCCAGCATCAGCAGTCGCAGGACGAACGCGCCGTCCTGCTCGAACAGGAAGACGTCACGCGGCTTGTTCAGGTCCAGGTAGGCGCCGATCACGCGCATCGCCTGCTCGTAGTAGTTCGAGATATCGGCGTGCGGCGTGTCGCTCGTCGCCGTGCCGCGCTTGGCGGGGGCGCCCTCCATCAGCTCGGCGACCTCGTCGTCGGGCAGCTCGCGGGTGACCTTGATCAGGGTCATCTCGGATTCGGTACGCGCCCCGGCCTGCGGCATCGCCATCCCCTGAAGGATGAATCCGGCATCGAGCTCGAGCAGCAGGAGCTCCTTGATCCGCTCGCGGTCGACATAGGCGCCGATGCTGCGGAAGACCTCTTCCCACCCCTGCCGCGGGCTCCCCTCGTAGATCCGCATGCGACCTTCTCCAGCTGCCGTGTCGCGGCCCGTTGCGGGCAGGCTGGCAGGATACCAGCCGCTGTGTGCATCGGGGTGATCAGGCGATGCGGTTTCGCTGTGCCAGCTCCACCGCCACCTGCGCGGCCAGCCGCGCGTTGTTCACGATCAGACCGATGTTCGAGCGCAGCGTTCGGCCATCCGAGAGCTCCGCGACGCGACCCAGGACGAACGGGGTCACCGACCCGCCGCGAAGCCCCTGCTGGGCGGCATCTCTCTCGGCTGCCTCGGTCCAGCTCGCGACCTCGCTGGCTGGGATGGCAAGCTCCTCGGGCGGCGGCTGGACGAGGAGGATCCCCGCCGACCCGTCGAGCGCGAAATGGAGGGACAGGACGGCAGCAGCCTCGGCCGGCGACTCGATCCGATGTCCCAGGCGCAGACCGGAGCCGGTGCTGTAGAAGGCCGGGAGCTCGTCGACGCCGATCCCGATGACGGGCACCCGCCGGCTCTCGAGCAGCTCGAGCGTGGCGGGCAGATCGAGGATCGACTTCGCGCCGCTGCAGACCACGGCGACGCATGTCGCAGCCAGCTCGTCGATGTCGCTGCTCACGTCGAACGAGGTGGCCGCCCCGCGGTGAACGCCACCGATCCCGCCGGTCGCCAGCAGCCGGATGCCCGCCATGGCGGCGATGCGTACCGCGGCGCTGACGGTGGTCGAGGCCAGCCGCCCGGCGGCGAGGAGGGGCGCGAGGTCGCGCGAGCCGGCCTTGTGGGACTCGCTCGCCGGGTCGGCAAGACGCTCGAGGACGGTGAGCGGCGCTCCCACGAGGAGCCGCCCCGCATCGATGGCGGTCGTGGCCGGCACCGCTCCCCCGTCGCGGACCGCGCGCTCCGAGGCGAGCGCCGTCTCGAGGTTGTGGGGTGGCGGCAGTCCCTGCGCGATCAGGCTTGACTCGAGCGCGACCACCGCTCGCCCCTCGGCCAGTGCCGTGGCGACCTCGTCAGAGATGGAGAGCATCGTGGTGCCGCTCATCGTTCGGTCGGCTCGGCCGCCGTCCTGCCCTGCGCACCAAGGACGCGCGACACCAGCGCGCCCGCGCTGCTGCCCCGCTCCATCGCGCCGCGCAGGGTCTGCACGTCGGGTGGCCAGCTCGAGTCGAGCAGCTCGGCGATCAACGCCGCGGCGTAGGCGTCGCCGGCCCCGGTGGCGTCCAGCATCGGGGTTGGCTGCTCGATCGCGGGCACCGACAGCGCGAAGCCGGGGCCCGCTGCCGCCGAGCCCGCCGCCGCGCCGGTAACGACGGCGATCAGTCCCGGGAACCCCGAGGCCAGGGCGTCGGCAGCGGCGGCCACCGAGGGAAGCGGGCGCTCCAGCAGCCCTGCCGCCTCATCGCGCCCGAGGACCAGCAGCGCGACGCGGGCGGTGGCAACTCGCTCCCTGACCCGCGCGGAGCGGGGGAAATCCGGTTGCAGCGATCCCCCACCGAGGCTGACCCTCGTGGACGGCGGCAGCGACCCGAGGACGCGCGCCAGGGCATCGCCGCCGGCGTCATCGGCCAGCGCGTACGCGGAGCAGTGGACCCACTCCGCCCCGACGCAGGCGGCGGCGACCCCGGCTGGGTCGAGTGTGACGCGGTCGGAGAGCATGGCCCGCTCGCCGGCGAGATCCAGCAGCGAGATCACCAGGGCGCTGCGCTGGGCCGCCAGCCGAACGAGGTGAACGCCATCGGCCTCGAGCGCCGGCGCCAGGAGACGGCCGGGGGCGTCGTCGGCGATGGCAGTGGCCAGCCGAACGTCCAGGCCGGCGCGGGCCAGCCGAACCGCCACGTTGGCGCCCTGCCCCCCGGGCGAGATCGAGATCTGCGCCGGGACGTCACCACCGGCGCGAGGAGCCTCCGCCGGACGGACGGTCACGTCCAGGGTGGCGTCGCCGATGACGGTGACCGACATCAGCGACGCGTCACCACGGCCGTCGAGTCGCGTAGCCCTCGTCGGTCGGATGCCAGAACGCGACGCGCGCATCGGCGAGCCGCCAGCAGAGCCAGACGGGCTCGCCATCTCGTTCGGCGGGAAAGTCGACGAGGCCCATCTCCAGGTCCCGAAGCTCGACCGACATCTCGCTGAGGTGCTGCAGCAGGGTGCGCATCCCCTCTCTGATGTCGGCCGTCTCGGCCTCCTGGCGTCCGGCCGCGACGGCGCTGTCCGGGTCGCCATCCGCGTCGAGCTGGCGATGCATCTCTGCGTGCGAGGCATCCAGCCGCCGCTGCTGGACGGCCAGCTGCAGGAGCACCGCCCGCACCTGCGGAATGAGGGCATTTGCCTCGTCGATCGTGTACGTCCGGCGCGCGGCAGGCATGGCCGTTCGATGGTAGCAGCACCTTCCGGCGGCTCGGCCTCTGGTAGGATCGGTCCGCTTCAGCTGCGGGCCTGCTCCGCGCCGCGACGGCGCCCGCGATCGTTCGCAGGAGGGCGTCAGCCATCACCGATGGCCAATGAGACGCGGCGCCACAGCGGCCCCAATGACGAAGACCCACCGAGCGGACTCGATCCGTATACCGAGTTCGACGACTTCGACCTCCCCGCCTACCTGGGCCGAACGAGCTTCCAGAAGCTGCCTGAGCTGACCGATGACGGCGCGCTGCGTGCCCACCGGCCGGATGTGGCCATCGTCGGTGCGCCGCTCGACGACGGGGTCAGCCACCGGCCCGGCGCTCGCTTCGGACCACGTGCGATTCGTTCCGCGACCTATCACGCCGGCTCCCCCAACTCGCTGCAGCTGGGCATCGAGCCGTTCGAATGGATGGACGTGGTGGATGCCGGGGACGCACCGGTGGTCCCCGCCAACCTGGAACGCGGTCACGCGGTGATTCGGCGCAAGGTGCTCGCGGTGGCGCAGGCCGGCGCCATCCCGATCGTGCTGGGCGGCGATCACTCCATCACCTTTCCCTCGGCATCGGCCGTCGCCGAGGCGATCGCCCCAAGACGTCTGGGAATGGTTCACTTCGACGCGCACGCCGACGCCGCCAGCAGCACGTGGGGCGTCCTCGCCTCGCACGGGACGCCGATGCGGCGGCTGATCGAATCCGGCGCGATCGAGGGCCGCAACTTCGTCCAGGTCGGGCTGCGCGGCTACTGGCCGCCGCCGAAAACCCTGGAATGGATGGAGCAGCACGGGCTGCGCGTCCACTTCATGACCGAGATCGAGGAGCGCGGAGCCGAGGCGGTGGTGGCCGACGCGATCGCCGAGGCCCTCGACGGGCCGGAGCGGATCTACCTGTCGATCGACATCGACGTGATCGATCCTGGCATGGCGCCGGGGACGGGCACGCCCGAGCCCGGCGGGATGCTCTCGCGCGAGCTGCTGCGGGCGATCCGACAGGTCGTGGCCTCGGTCGACCTGGCGGGGATGGACGTGGTCGAGGTGGCCCCCGTCTACGACGTCAGCGAGATCACCGCGGCGGCCGCCCACCGCTGCGTGATGGAGGCGATCAGCGCCCTGGCGGCCAAGCGACGCGACGCCGGTGGAACCCCCCGCCCCAGCGGGCGCACGCGCGACGGCTAGCCGGTCACGGTGAAGGTCGCCTCGGCGGCGGGCGTCCCGTTGCGTTCGACCTCGATCGTGTAATTGCCGACGGCGAGGCCGTTGAAGCGGAAGCGACCCCAGCCGTTGCAGGAGTCGCCGCAGTCGAGCGACCCCAAGGCCAGGCTGCCGTCCCCCGCGGATGTCCCGGCCGCATCCACGACGCTCACCGACAGGACATCGGTGTCATTCCCCTTGCGGAATCCGACCCAGACCCACACCGATCCGCCGCTGACGGTCGCACCGCTGGAGTCGCAGCCGTCCTGGCTGGTCGGCTCCTCGGCGCAGGGCTCCGTCCGCGCGGTGAACCCGTCGGGGAACGTGAAGGGCTCTCCCGCCGACGGGATCGGCGTCCCCGCCGGCACCGACGGGGCGGTGGACGGGGCCAGGCTCGGCTCCAGGGTGATGCTCGGCGCCACCGAGACGAGCGGGGTGCTCGACGGTGACTGGCTGGCGACGCCGCCGCCCGAGAAGAGGCCGGCCATGACGGCACCCACCGCGATCGCCAGGACCCCGAGCAGCACGAAGCCGCCGATGGCGAGCGGGCTCATGCCGGAGCCGCGGCGTCCCCAATCGTCGTCCGGCGGCGGGTAGCGGTAGTCGTACGGCTGGGCGGGGTCGTAGGGCTGCTCGGGGGGCTCGACGGGCGGTGGCGGTGGCGCTGCCACCGGCTCAGGGGGTGGCGATGGCGGCGGAGCGGACGCGGCCACGGGCTTGACGGCTGGAGCGGGGGGTGGGGTGGAGCTGGGCGGCGGCTTGAAGATCCGGGCCGGTGGCGCAATCGGAGGCGGAGGGGGCTTGACGGGCGGTGGCGGAGGCGGTCGTTCGTCGAATCCCGGCGGCGTGTGGTCGACGTGCTGCGCTCCGTCAGCGGCCTCTGCGCCCGGCAGCCTCAGCTCATCCTCGGGCTCTCGACGAAACGGCTGGTATGGGGAAGCCGGCGGCGGATACCCCTCGCCGACCGGCGAGCCGCGCCGGAACGCCGCGTCCCCCGGCCGGTGGATGCGGATGCGATCCTGCAGCTCCTCGCGATCGAGGCCCCGAGGCCGTGCCCGTGCTGACGCCGGAATCGCCGTCCCGCACTGGGTGCAGAAGGCGGCGGGAGGCGTCGATCGGTGACAGGTGGGACACCGAATCTGCCCGGGGAGGGGGGTGGACATACCGCCGCAGGGTACATGAGGGTGGCCAACATTCGCCACCGGGCGACCGAGAGCGCTAGGCGCCGGGACGCTTCCACTCGGTGCCATCGGCGAACCGCTCGCGCTTCCAGATCGGAAGGCGCCCCTTGATCGCCTCGATGACGAACCGATTGGCCTCGTACGCCTCCGAGCGATGGGGCGCGGCGGTGACGATGGCGACGGCGGCCTCGCCGATCGGCACCTGGCCGACCCGATGGACGACCGCCACCGCGCAGCCGTCCCATCGCCGTTCGGCGTCGCCGACGATCTCCGCGAGGACCGCATTCGCCATCTCGGGGTAGGCCTCGTATTCGAGCTCGAGCACCTCGCGACCATCATCGGCCAGATCGCGGGCACGGCCGACGAACGTCACCAGGGCCCCGTGACCGGTCGCCGCCACGGCCGCCTCCAGGCCAGCCACGTCGATCACCGAGTCGGTCAGTCCGCTCGGTCCGCCACCGCTCACCGGCGGCAGGAACGCGACCTGGTCACCCTCCTCGAGCGCTACCTCCCAGGCTACGTAGGCGCCGTTCCGCGCCGGACGCACGAAGGGCCGGTGGGCCACCAGCCCGGGATACGACCGGGCGAGCTCGGACCAGGCATCGGCGACCACGGCTCCCGCCGGCAGCAGCAGCGTCGACCGATCGACGGCAACCTCGCGCAGGGTGGCGAAGCAGCGGACGGTGACCTGCATCGCGGTCGTCAGACCGGGACGCCGGTCAGGTAGGCGAGGCTGGCACCCGCGATCGATCCGGCCATCACCAGCGCAAGGCCGATGTACAGCAGCCCCGTGCTGGCCTGCAGGGACGCCGCGCGGCTGGCGAGGAGCGCCAGGACAGTGATCGCCATCGGGAGGAGGATGCCGGCCACCAGGCGCAGCCAGGTGAGCCACCCGATCGGCCCGCCGAGCGGTCCGCTGCTGACCGCGGTGACGGCGACCACGAAGAGGAGCGCCTGCAGCGCGAGCGACGCCAGCAGCAGCCACATCATGCGGCGCAACGGCGCGGGCGACAGCTTCGGCGTCACGAGGTACCAGTGGCCGAGCAGCATCGCCGCGGTGACGGCACCGAGCGCGACCGCCACCAGCATCAGCTGTGCTGCGAAGAGGGGGGCGCTGAGCGTCCCACCGGCCGCGGCCAGCGCCGCCAGCGAGAAGATCCCCGCCGACCCGGCGCCCAGGGCAAGGCCGCTGCGCGGGAGATTGGCGATCGATGCCAGGAGATAGGCGGTGGTCAGGACGACGGATCCCCAGACCAGCCCGCGACGGAGATCCGCCGTCGCGTCCACCGCCGGCGTCGTCACCAGGTTCAGCTCGGAGAGCAGCAGGACGCCCGCGCAGACAGTCAGCAGGGCCGCCATGAAGAGCCGATAGCCGCGGGTCGTGCCGCCCAGCAGCTCGGTGCCGCCCACCACCAGCAGCGACCCGGAGGTCAGCGCCGCCCAGAAGATCCAGTTGACGTAGGGGAGCGCCTCGAGGTCCATCGAATCGTGGCTCAGCGCGCGAGGCTGCCGGCAAGACCGATCTCGACCCAGCCGTCGTGGCTCACCCGCACCGGGAAGGTCTCCACCGGCTCGGTCGCCGGCGGCACGACCGCCGCGCCGGTGCGCAGATCGAAGCAACCGCCATGCCAGGCGCAGACGAGGACCTCGTCGCGCGGGTCGAAGCCGGCCTCGGAGAGGGGGAAGTCCTTGTGCGAGCAATTGTTCTGGACGGCGTAGAAGGCGCCGGCGTGTCGCACGAGCACCACCGGACGGCCGTCGATCTCGACCGGGATCAGCTCTCCGTCGCGGAGCTCGCTCGCGGGGATGACCCGCGCATAACGGATCGCGCGGCCGGCCGGCGCATCGGCCAGTTCGGTCACCGCAGATCTACAACGGCCGGGCGAACGCCAGCAGGCGCGGCTCGGTCATGTCCTCGATCGACCACCGCAGCCCCTCGCGACCGAGCCCCGAGTCCTTGACACCGCCGTACGGCATCGCGTCGGTCCGCCAGGTGGGGACGTCATTGACGATCACTCCGCCGACCTCCAGCTCATCGTGGGCGCGGAGGGTGCGCTCGAGGTCGTTGGTGAAGACGCCGCACTGCAGCCCGAACTGGCTGTCGTTGAGCTCCGCCAGGGCGGCCGCGAAATCCGGGACCCCGAAGAGGTTGACGACCGGGGCGAAGACCTCCTCGCCACAGACCCGCGCGTCCTTCGGCACGTCCACCAGCACGGTCGGTGGGTAGAAGAGCCCGTCCGGCTCCCCGCCGACGAGCGCCGTGGCTCCTCGCGCCAGCGCCTCACCGACCCACTCGTGCGTTCGTGCCACGGCTTTGGCGTCGACCATCGGGCCGAGGTCGGTGTCGGGATCGAGGGGGCTGCCGACCTGCAGCTGACGGACCTTCTCGACGAAGCGGCGCTGGAAGTCCGCGAAGATCGACTCCACGACGTAGATGCGCTGCACGCTGATGCAGACCTGCCCCGAATAGGCGAAGGCACCGAATGCCAGGCGCGCCACCGCCCAGTCGAGGTCGGCCGTCTCGTCCACGATCACACCGGCGTTCCCGCCCAGCTCCAGCACCACCTTCTTCTTGCCGGCCTCGGCCTTCATCTTCCAGCCGACCGATGGGCTGCCGGTAAAGCTGAGGAGCTTGAAGCGATCGTCCCTGACCATCCGGTCCCCGGTCGGACGGTCCATCGGCAGGATCGAGACGGAGCCCTTGGGCAGGTTCGTCTCGGCGAGGTAGCCCGCCACCCGCAGCATCACCAGGGGATCCTTGGACGGGGGCTTGAGCACGATGCTGCATCCCGCGGCGATCGCCGGCGCCACCTTGTGGGCGGCCAGGTTCAGCGGGAAGTTGAAGGGGCTGATGCCGGCCACAGGCCCGATCGGATAGCGTCGCACGACGCCGCTGCGCCCGCGATTGGCGGCGTTCCAGTCGAGGGGGAGCCACTCCCCGTTGATGCGCAGCGCCTCCTCGGCCGCGATCCGGAAGGTGAGCGCGCCACGCGCCACCTCGCCCTTCGCGTCGCGGATCGGCTTCCCGGACTCGCGGCTCAGTAGCTCGGCCAGCTCGTCGGCATCCGCGCTGATCCGCTCGGCGACGTGCGCCAGGGCATCCCGTCGTTCGTAGCTCGCCAGCCGCCGCGTGGCGTCGAAGGCATCCACCGCGGCGCTGGTCGCGCGCTCGAGCTCGTCCGGGCCGGCCTGCCAGGTGGTCGCCACCACGTCCCCGCTCGCGGGATCGCGCACCTCCAGTGGCGTCCCCGCGCGCACGAACTCACCGGCCAGGTAGATCGGCACCGTCTCGGAGGTCACCTGGGTCGTCACCGCGGCATTCTACGACCCGTCGGGCGAGGCCTCGTATGATCGACTCGTGGATCCGCTGTACGTGCTGGTGGAGACTTCTGCCTCGCTCTTCTTCGTCGGCGCCGCGCTGGCGGCGCTGCGGCGCGGCCGCCTTCCGTTCTTCGAGCTCGTCTCGGCGGCTGCCTTCGGCGTCCTGCTCGAGGAGGGCGACCAGCTCGTCTTCGAGACGTACCGCTACTCGAGCCACTGGATCCTGGCCATCGACCGGGCGCCGATCGTCATCGGCCTGACCTGGGCCCTCATCATCGCGGGGGCGATGCGCCTGACCGATGCGCTGGGCGTGCGGCGTCGCTACGCGCCCTTCGTCGACGCCGTGCTCGCCCTCAGCCTGGACCTGGCGTTCGACGCGATCGCCATCCGGATGGGCCTATGGACCTGGCGCGGCATCGGGCCGACGGACGGCTGGTTCGGTGTCCCCGCCGGCAACTTCTACTCCTGGCTGGTCGTCATCCTCGCGTTCAGCAGCCTGACCCGCGGGCTGCGTCAGGCCGCCGCAGGACGCGGACCCCTGGAGTGGCTTCAGCTTGCCGTTCCCCTCCCGGCCTTCGGGCTGCTGCTGGCGGGGATCGTGCCGTTTGCCGTCCTGCGCCCGATCGTCGACCCCCGGCCGGGCGGCGGGATGATCATGTTTGCGGTGGTCTTCGCCGCGTTCCTTGGCATCTCGGCCTGGGGCGTGTGGGGCTCTGACCGCATCCGTCCCGACGGCGAGCGGCTGGCGATCCTCGACCTGGGGCTCGCCCTTGGCACGCGGGTGGCGATCCACGGCTTCTTCATCACCGCGCTGGTGCTGATCGGGGCGGCCTGGGAGCTCCCGGTCCTGCTCGTCGCGGCGGCGATCCTGCTGGCCGCCGAGTGGCCACTGGGGCGCCTTGTTCACGCGCGTCACACCGCCGCGCATGCCGCCCCGGGACGAGCACCGGCGGACGCTGCGCCGGCGCCGGCGCAGAGCTACCGCTGAGCGGCGTGGCCGACACGGATCTCGGCATCGACTGGGATGGCGCTACCGCGGACTGCGTCGACCACCTGCGGGCGTTGATCCGGATCCCCAGCGTGAACCCGCCCGGCGTCGCAGACGGAGCCGCCGGCCGGGACTCGACCGGCGGCGAGACGGCGGTGGCGGCTTACTGTGCGGAGGTCCTGACGTCGGGCGGGATTGCCGCCGACGTGCTCGAGACGACCCCCGGCCGCGGCTCATGCTTCGCGCGTCTGCCGGCCACCGTTCCGGACCCCGATCCCCCGCTCATCCTCCTCTCACACGTCGACGTGGTGCCGGTCGACGCGGAGTCGTGGAGCCACGACCCCTTCGGCGGGGAGCTGATCGACGGTGTCGTCTGGGGCCGCGGGGCGGTCGACATGAAGGACATGGTGGCGATGGAGCTGAGCGTGATGCTGGCCCTCGCCCGGGCCGGCGGCAGGCGGTCGCGCGACCTCATCTTCGCCGCGGTCGCCGACGAGGAGGCGGGAGGCCTGTTCGGGGCCGCGCACTGGGTCGCCGAGCGCCCGGACCTCTTCGGCGACGCCCCCGGCCGACCGGCGGCCGCCGCACTGAACGAGGTGGGCGGGTATTCGATGACGATCGGCGGGCGGCGGGTGTTTGCCATCCAGGTCGCGGAGAAGGGGATCGCCTGGACCCGGCTCGTCGCCTCTGGCACGACCGGCCACGGCTCGATGCCGCACCCGGACAACGCGGCGGTGAAGCTGGCCGAGGCGGTGACGCGCCTGGCGGCCGCGCCGCACCCGGCGCGCCTGACGCCGGTGGTCGAAGGCTTCCTGGTCGCCCTCGGCCTCGGAGCGGTGGTCGCCTCCATCCGCTCCGGTGATGAAACCGCTGCCTTCGCCGCCCTCGAGGCGACGGTGGACGACCCGGTCCTGCGTCGATCGATCGCCGCCATGCTGCGGGACACGGTCACCACCAACGTGATCCAGGCCGGCAAGAAGGTGAATGTGATCCCGGGCAGCGGCGAGGCGCAGGTCGACGTGCGCACATTGCCTGACACCGACCAGGCAGCCCTCCTGGCCGAGATGCAGGAGGCGGTCGGTGACCTGGCGCGGGTCGACGCCGTGATCGCGCTGCCGGCGATCGAGGCAGCCAGCGACGCACCGATCGTCGACCTGATGCGGAGCGCCCTGCTGGGAGCGGATCCCGACGCCACCGTCACTCCGATGATGATCACCCCCGGCACCGATGCCAAGGCGCTTGCCATGCTCGGGATCCCGACGTATGGATTCGCCCCCCTCCAGCTCGCCGCCGACACCCCTTTCCTCTCTCTCTTCCACGGCCACGACGAGCGCGTGCCGGTGAGCGCGCTGCGCTTCGGCCTGCCGGTCCTGCACGAGGTGGTGAGCCGATTCGTGAGCGGCGACGGAGTGGCCTGATCGGTGATCGAGGGGCCCTCGGCTATACTCGCGACCAACTCCACCGACGATCAGATGCGAATGACCGACCAGACCGATCCCACCGATCCGGCTCTCGAGCCGCGCGCGCACGCCTTCGTCTTCCCCGGGCAGGGCTCGCAGTACGTGGGGATGGGGGCTGCCCTGCTCGAGCGCTCGCCGGCCGCCGCAGCGGTCATCGAGCGAGCCGACGCCGCGCTCGGCTTCCCGCTGTCGCACATGATCGCGGACGGGCCGGCCGAGGAGCTCGACCTGACGGTGAACGCCCAGCCGGCGATCTTGGCCACGAGCGTCGCGTACCTCGAGGCGATGCGGGCTGAGGCGGACGAGGCCGGCATCGAGCTGGCCCCGCTGCGCCTGGCCGGCCACTCGGCGGGCCAGTATGCCGCCGCCGTCGCGGCCGACGCGATTGACTTCGAAACGGCGATCGGCCTCGTGCGCGAGCGCGGGCGAATCATGCAGGAGCGGGGCATCGAGGGCGGCATGGGAGCCGTCATCGGCCTCTCCGACGAGCAGGTGCACGAGATCGTCGACGCCGCGCGCGAGCACGGCGAGATCGGGGTGGCCAATGCCAACGCCCCTGGCCAGATCGTGCTCTCGGGTGTGATTCCGGCCCTGGCCTTCGCCCTGGAGATGAGCAAGACGGTTGGCGCGCGCAAGGCGGTGCGCCTGACGGTCAGCGTGGCCAGCCACTCGCCGCTGATGCGCCGGGCGCGCGACGAGTTCAGCCAGATTCTCGCCAAGGTCCCATTCCGTGAGCCGCGTGTGCCGATGCTCGGCAACGTCCACGCCAGCGTCATCCGCACCGCCGACGGCCTGCGTCGCGAGCTGTCCGAGCACCTCGTGCACGGCGTGCAGTGGACCGCGACGGTGCGCCGCATGGCCGCCGATGGCGTCACCGACTTCGTCGAGATCGGTCCGGGCCGCGTCCTCAGCGGCCTGATCAAACGGATCGCACCGGAGACCCGGACGCACGCCCTTGACGCACCGGGCGACGGCGCGCTGTGGCTCCCCGGCTCCGTCGAGGCGACTGCGTGACCGCGAGGCGGGTCGTGGTCACGGGCATGGGCGTCGTGTCACCGGTCGGGATCGGGGCCGACGCATCGTGGGATGCGTTGGTGGCCGGGCGCTCGGGGATCGCCGACATCACCCTCTTCGACACCACCGACTACGAGATTCACGTCGCCGGCGAGGTGAAGGGCTTCGACGTCAGCCAGTACATGGACGGCAAGGACGCGCGACGCCACGATCGGAACACCCATTTCGCGGTGGCCGCCTCGGGCGAGGCGCTGCGAGACGCCGGCCTGCTGAACGCCGACGGGATGCTCGACACCGCCCAGGCCGATCCGGATCGCTTCGGGATGATCGTCGGCACCGCGATCGGAGGGATCGGCATGATCGCCGACGGGCTGGAGACCCTGCGCGAGCGCGGCCCGAGTCGCGTCTCCCCGTTCCTGCTGCCGCACATGATCCCCGACGCCGCGTCGGGGATGGTCGCCATCCAGTACGGCATCCGCGGGCCGAACCTGGCGGTGGTGAGCGCCTGCGCCACCGGTGGACACGCCATCGGCGAAGCGATGGAGACGATCGTGCGCGGCCAGGCCGACCTGATGCTGGGGGCCGGCACCGAGGCCGTGATCGTGCCGATCGCCTTCGCCGGCTTCGGTCAGATGCGCGCCCTCGGCACCCCGATCGACCCCGACACCGGCGCCTACGACCCGACGATCGCCTCGCGGCCGTTCGACGCCACCCGAAACGGCTTCGTCGTGTCGGAGGGATGCGCCGTGCTCGTGCTCGAGGAGCTGGAGCATGCAACCGCCCGCGGCGTGACGCCGATCGCCGAGGTGATCGGCTATGGATCGTCGTCGGATGCGTTCCACATGGCGGCGCCGGCAGAGCTCGGCGAGGGGAGTCAGCGCTCGATGCGAGCGGCGCTGGATCGAGCCGGGATCGGGCCCGAGGGGGTCGACTACATCAACGCCCACGGGACCAGCACGCCACTCAATGACCGGTATGAGTCGGCTGCCATCAGCGCCGTCTTCGGAGACCACGCGTCCCGCCTGGCGGTCAGCTCGACCAAGAGCATGACCGGCCACATGATGGGCGCCGCCGGAGCTTTCGAGGCATTCGTATGCGCCCGCGTGGTCCAGAGCGGCTGCATCCCGCCGACCATCAACCTTCGCCATCCCGATCCGGAGTTGACCCTGGACTACGTCCCCAACGACGCCCGCCAGACCGACAGCCGCGTTGCCCTCTCCAACTCGATGGGCCTGGGCGGCCACAACAGCACACTGATCCTGGGCCGGGTCGAGGCGTGAGCGTCAACTGATGAGCCGCGATCCGGCGCGTCGAGCGGTCGTGACCGGGCTCGGAGCAATCACCCCCATCGGCAATGACGCCGAGACCTTCTGGGCGAGCCTCCTGGCCGGCACCAGCGGCGTCGCCCCGATCAGCGCCTACGACGCCTCGGGCGAGGAGGTGCGCATCGCCGCCGAGGTGAAGGGATTCGATCCCGCAACCTGGATCGACTTCAAGCAGGCGCGCCGCATGAGCCGCTTCTCCCAGTTCGCCGTGGCGGCGGCGGGGCAGGCGATCGCCGACGCGGACCTCGAGATCACCGACGCCAACCGCAACGAGATCGGCGTCATCGTCAACACCGGCGGAGGTGGCATCGGCGACGTGGCCGTCGGCGAGCGCATCTTTCTGGAGCAGGGCGGCAAGCGAGTCAGCCCGTTCATGGTGCCGATGCTCTCGCCCTCGATGGCGGCCTGCCAGATCAGCATCCAGAACGGGCTGCACGGCCCGGTCATCGCATCGGTGGCGGCCTGTGCCTCCGGGGTCCAAGCCCTGATCGACGCCCAGCGCCTGATCGAGCGTGGCGACGTGGAGGTGGTCCTCGCCGGGGGGACGGAGAGTGCCATCCTGCCGGTCGCGTTCGCCGCGCTGGCCAACATGGGCGCGCTCTCGAAGCGCAACGACGACCCGACCGCTGCCTCCCGGCCGTTCGACGCGGACCGCGACGGGTTCGTCTTCGGCGAGGGCGCGGCGATCCTCACCGTCGAGTCGGCGGAGCACGCGGAGCGTCGCGGAGCCCGGATCATCGCCGAGGTCGCCGGCGGGGCGATGACCGGCGACGCGTTTCACATCAGCGCGCCCGACCCGACCGGTGAGGGCGCGGCACGAGCGATGGTGCGCGCCCTGCGGGATGCCGGGGTCGCTCCCGACGAGGTCGAGTACGTCGTCGCCCACGGCACCAGCACCCCGCTGAACGACGCCACCGAGACGAAGGCGATCCACGCCGCGTTCGGAGAGCACACTGCGCGCCTGGCGGTGAGCAGCAACAAGAGCATGGTCGGGCACACGCTGGGGGCGGCCGGCGCGATCTCGGCCGTCGCGGCAGTCTGCTCAATCCGGGATGGGTTGATCCCGCCCACCATCAACTACCAGACGCCGGACCCCGCCTGCGACCTGGACTACGTCCCGAACACCGCGCGCCAGGTGCCGGTGCGGACCGCGATCATCAACGGCTTCGGCTTCGGCGGCCAGAACGCGGTCGCCGTCTTCCGTCGCTATGAGGCGGCGGGCTAGCCCTCCGCCGGGTCGCCGGTCACGTACAGCTCCGGCTCGAAGCGCGGGCCACGCCCCGGAAGCGACGAGACCCAATCGCGGAGCGCGCTCTCAACGGTCGAGAAGGCCAGCTCGTCCCACGGGATCTCATCCGGCCCGAAGGCGCGCACCTCGCTCGTCTCGACCCCGGGCAGCAGCTGTCCGCCGACCACTGTCGCCTCGTAGATGAGGGTCACCACCCCAGCGTACGGGCGGGAGTAGGCGCCCAGCAGCCGGCCCACCTCGACCCTGAGCTGGGTCTCCTCTTCCGTCTCGCGACGCGCCCCCTCCTGGGCGGCCTCGCCCAGCTCCAGGAAGCCGCCCGGGTACGTCCAGCGCCCGAGGCCGGGCTCGATCGACCGCCGCGCCAGGTGCACCCGGCCGTCCCGCACCGGCAGCGTGCCGACGACCAGGCGCGGGTTGCGCCAGGTCACATGCCCATCCGGGCAGACGAGGCGCGGCCGGTGGTCCTCCTCGAGCACCCGTTCGATGAGCCCCTGGCCGCAGGCCGGACAGAAGGCGGGATCCTCGCCCATCGTGAGCGGATATGAGGAACGCGCATCGCGCAGTGGCATCGGGCCCATGGTAGCCATCGGATGGCACAATGCGCGCCACCCACCTCAAGGAGGCCACTGGTGACTGCCGCCGCCCTGCCAGCCCAGCCGTCGCCGTTTGCCATCCTGCGCAACCGCCAGTTCGTGCGGCTGTGGACGGCGCAGCTGGTCTCCACCATCGGCGACGCGCTGACGAGCCTGGCGGCCGGGATCATCGTCTACGAGCGAACCCAGTCGGCCCTCAGCGTCGGACTCATCCTGATGGCGACGGCGGTGCCGACCCTGGTCTTCGGCCTGATCGCGGGGGTGGTGGTCGACCGCTACGACCGCAAGAAGATCATGATCGCCGCCGACATCCTCCGAGCGGGGGTGGTGGTGACCATCCCGTTCCTGATCGGCGGCAGCATCATCTGGCTCTACGTCCTCGTGATGGTTTCGGCCTCGATCACCCAGTTCTTCTCGCCGGCCAACGAGAGCGTGCTGCCCGAGATCGCGAGCGAGGAGGAGCTCGGCGCAGCCAACGCGATCATGGCCATCGCCCAGTTCGGCTCGACGGCGGTCGGGTTTGCCGCGGCCGGCTTCCTGGCCTCGACGAACTCGATCGAGCTGGTCTTCTTCGTGGACGCCGGCACGTTCCTCTTCTCGGCGCTGATGATCAGCCTCGTCAGGGTCCAGCCGCTCGAGGTCACCGAGCATGCCGGCATCGGGTCGGTGATCCGGGACATCGGCTTCGGAGCCAAGTTCATCGCCAGGACCCCGATCCTGCGCTCGCTCAACCTGGTGCGCATCCCCGTCCTCCTCTCGTTCGGGCTGCAGAACGTGCTGCTGCTGCCGTTCGCCATCCGGGCGCTGCACGCCACCGAGTTCGAGTACGGACTCCAGGAGGGCTTGACCTCGGTCGGCTTCGTGATCGGCAGCCTGGCCATGGCGCGCCTCGCCGATCGGCTGCGCGAGGGCCAGTGGCTCGTCCTCAGCTTCACGGCGATGGGGCTGATGGGCCTCCTCTACTCGTTCCAGACCTCGGTCTGGATCGCCGTGGCCCTGATCGCGATCTCCGGCATCATGAACGCGCCGTCGTTCGTGGCGGGGCGCCTCATCAACCAGCGCAACACGCCGCGCGAGATGCGCGGGCGGGTCTTCAGCACCTCCTACGTCCTGCGCGACGTGGTCTACCTGTCGGGGATGGCGCTCGCCGGCCTCGCGGACGTGTTCGAGGTCCAGTACCTCTTCATGATCAGCTCGTTCGTGGTCATCGGCGCGGGGGCGCTGGCGGCCGTGCTGCCGGGCCTCGGCCTGCCGGCGGCGGAGTGGCGGCGTGCCATCTCGCTGCTGCGCGGCGCGGCCCAGGCGCCCGGGATGGGAGCCGGGCGACCGGCGACGGCCGACGAGATCGATGCCCTGGGCAGCTACTTCCCGGCCCTCTCCGGCCTGACGCCGCGCGACCGCGATGGGCTGATCAGGCGAGCCCGGGTACGTGAGGCGCCTGCGGGCACCGCGATCATGCACGCCGGGGAGCACGGCGACGCCGCCTACTTCATCCTGAATGGCAGCGCCGTCGCGGGCCTGACCAGCGAGGCCGGGGCGCAGCGCTCCCTGTCGAGCATGGGTCAGGGCGACCTCTTCGGCGAGATCGGTGCCCTCACCGGCAGCACGCGCACCGCGGACGTGGTGGCGGAGGTGGACTCCACCCTGCTCGAGGTCCCGGCCGACACCCTGCGGATGCTGATGGCGATCCCCGAGTTCAGCCAGGTCGTGCTCGGCAAGATGACGGAGCGCCTGGCGCGCACCGCCTCGCTCTCCGACCTGCCGCGCTTCGGCGGCATCGACCATCGCGCCCTGCGCCAGCTGCGCGCCGAGTCGCCGCAGGCGACCGAGGAGGCTGCCGGGACGTAGCGGCGCCCTCGGTACAATGCCGCTCCGATGCAGCCGATCCGCCTCTACAACTCGCTCACTCGCCGCGTCGACCCGCTGGAGCCTCTCGCGCCCGGCCGCGTCACGATCTACACCTGCGGCAGCACCGTCTATCGCTACGCGCACATCGGCAACCTGCGCACCTATCTCTTCGGCGACCTGCTGCGCCGAACGTTGCAATACCTCGACTACGAGGTGCTGTACGTCAAGAACATCACCGATGTCGGCCACATGCGCGAGACGGGCGAGGATCCCATCCTGCTGGCGGCTGAAGTAGAGGGGAAGTCGCCGTCCGCGATCGCGGAGTTCTACACCGATGCATGGCTCGAAGACGAGCGGCTCCTGAATATCGGCCCGGCCGATGTCATGCCGAAGGCCACCGACCACATCGCCGAGATGCTGTCGCTCACCTCCGCTCTCCTGGCCAAGGGCCTCGCCTACGAGGTCGACGGCAACGTCTACTTCGACGTGTCCGCATTCCCGCCCTACGGCCAGCTCTCCGGGCAGCGGATCGACGAGATGCGGGCCGGTCACCGCGTCGACGTCGAGACCGACAAGCGCGATCCCGAGGACTTCGCACTCTGGAAGCGAGCAGAGCCGGGGCGACTCATGACGTGGCCGTCACCCTGGGGCGACGGCTTCCCGGGCTGGCACATCGAGTGCTCGGCGATGAGCATGAAGTACCTGGGTGAGCGCTTCGACATCCACACCGGGGGGATCGACCTGAAGTTTCCGCACCACGAGGACGAGATTGCGCAGAGCGAGGGGACGACCGGCCACCAGGTGGTCAACGTCTGGATGCACGGCGAGTTCCTGACCCTCGACGACGCCAAGATGGCCCGCAGCGTCGGCAACGTGATCCGCGTCACCGACCTGCCGTCGAAGGGCTTCCAGCCGCTCGACTTCCGGTACCTGGCCCTCACCGCCCACTACCGTTCCAAGCTGGACTTCACCGAGGAGGCGATGCATGCGGCTGCCTCAGGATTGCGCCGGTTGCGGCGGGCTGCAGCTGAAGCGCCCCAGAGCACTGACGTGGACCTCTCCACGGAGCCGATGGCCGGCTACCGCGCCCGCTTCGTAGAGGCGATCAGCGACGACCTCGCCATGCCGACCGCCATCGCTGTCGCGCACGCGATCGCCGGTGACGCCGCTCTTACGCCTGCACAGCGACGAGCCCTGCTGCTCGACTTCGACCGGGTGCTGGGGCTGGACCTGGATGCCCCAGCCGAGGCAGATGGGCGCGAATTACCTGCCGGAGCGATAGAGCTGCTGGCACGACGGGCAGCAGCCCGCGCCGCGCGTGACTTCGTAACTTCAGACCGACTGCGCGACGAACTATCCGCAATGGGCGTCGAGGTGCGCGACACGCCTGAGGGCCAGATGACGACCCGGCGAGGCTAGAAGGAGCCTGACCTTCGGTCCGGCGCGACCCTGCGAAGTGATCGTCAGCGTGGTATCGGTGAAGCTCACACTCACGGGGGTCGGGATCGTCCGATCCGGGCGCAACTCATTTCGGAGTGTTATGACGATGAAGCGACGGCCGGGATCCCTCCAAGAAGGAGAGCCGCCCCGGCACTGCCGGGGCGGCTCGGTTTAACCAGGTCCCGACTACGGGCGGGTATACGAGACAGTGACGTGATACGGGTCAGTGCCTTCAAGGGTGAACCAGACGTCATAGCTGACCGACACCAACACTGGGTGCATGTTGTGTGACGGGCAGGAGAACGGAGCAGGGGTGAACACGGTGATCGGTCCACTCAGGGTACCGGTGCGGCTCGCCGTGGCGGTTCCGCTGGCACTGATGTTCCCGCCGCTGCTGACCAGGCCACTCGGCTCGTTGCTGACCGGCGGAGTGATGCAGCCCCAGGTGATCGAGTAGGTGCCGGTGAGCGTCCAACCGACTACCTGACCGGAGCCGTAGCCCGCGGCCTTGAAATCAATCGACAGGGCACCGGTGCTGGTGTTGATGCTCCCCGTCGGAGTCTTCGGACCGAC
>DASYRA010000016.1:0-14808 GCA_036004845.1 Candidatus Limnocylindria bacterium | reverse complement strand
GATGGCATCGGCGACTTCATCGGCCTCACCCGAAAGCTCGACTACATCGCCAACCTGGGCGTCACCGCCGTCTGGCTGATGCCGTTCTACCCCTCGCCCCTGCGCGACGACGGGTACGACATCGCCGACTACACGAACGTTCACCCCGCCTACGGCACGCGGCAGGACTTCCGCGCCTTCGTGCGAGAGGCGCACAAGCGGGGTCTGCGAGTCATCACCGAGCTGGTGATCAACCACACCAGCGACCAGCACCCGTGGTTCGTCGAGTCCCGGGCCTCGGGCACCAACCCGCGCGAGGATTGGTATGTCTGGGCGGCCGATGACAAGGGATTCCCCGACGCACGGATCATCTTCAACGACACCGAGACGAGCAACTGGGCCTGGGACAACACGCGGCAGGCCTACTACTGGCACCGCTTCTTCTCGCACCAGCCCGATCTCAACTACGACAACCCCGCCGTGCTGCGCGCGGTGATCCGGGTGATGCGCTTCTGGCTGGAGATGGGCGTGGACGGGCTGCGGCTCGACGCGGTTCCCTACCTCGTGGAGCGCGAGGGCACCAGCGGCGAGAACCTGCCGGAGACCCATGCCGTGCTGCGCAAGCTGCGCGCCGCGATGGACGCGAAGCACCCCGGGCGCATGCTGCTGGCCGAGGCGAACCAGTGGCCGGATGACGTCCGCCCCTACTTCGGCGACGGCGACGAGTGCCACATGGCCTTCCACTTCCCACTGATGCCGAGGATCTGGATCGCCCTGCGCAAGGAGGACCGCTCCCCGATCGTCGACATCATCGAGCGCACGCCGGCCATCCCGGAGAACGCCCAATGGGCGCTCTTCCTGCGCAACCACGACGAGCTGACCCTCGAGATGGTGAGCGACGACGAGCGCGACTACATGTGGTCCGAGTACGCGGCCGACCTCCGCGCGCGCATCAACATGGGGATCCGACGGCGTCTCGCCCCGCTGGTCGAGAACAGCCGCGGCCGGCTGGAGCTGCTCAACGCCCTCCTCCTGTCGATGCCCGGGACGCCGGTCATCTACTACGGCGACGAGATCGGCATGGGCGACAACCTGTACCTGGGCGACCGGAATGGCGTCCGGACGCCGATGCAGTGGACGCCCGACCGCAACGCGGGCTTCTCTGGCGCCGATGCCGCCGCCCTGTACTCGCCGGTGATCGTCGACCCGGTCTACGGGTACGGCGCTGTCAACGTCGAGGCCCAGGAGCGGATCCCCGGATCGCTGCTGCACTGGATGCGCCGCATCCTGCGGGTGCGTCGCGAATATCCAGCCTTTGGACGCGGGACGCTGCAGT
The DNA here is from genome assembly GCA_036004845.1 of Candidatus Limnocylindria bacterium. Taxonomy (GTDB): domain Bacteria; phylum Chloroflexota; class Limnocylindria; order QHBO01; family QHBO01; genus CF-167. The sequence continues at coordinate 13,493 of DASYRA010000016.1, read as the reverse complement.
TCCTCCATCCGGAGAACCAGCGCGTGCTGGCGTACCTGCGCCAGCACGAGGGGGTCACCATCCTGTGCGTCGCCAATCTGTCGCGCTTCGCGCAGTACGTCGAGCTCGACCTGCGCTCCTTCAACGGGGTGGTGCCGGTCGAGATGATCGGTCACGTCCGCTTCCCGCCGATCGGTGAGCTGCCATACCTGCTGACCTTCGCCCCCCACGGGTTCTACTGGTTCCTCCTGACCGATGCCTCACCCGCCGGCGATTGATCACCGGCTCCAGCGCCTGGCGTCGGCGTTCACCCCCGAATGGCTCGCCGCGCAGCGCTGGTATCGCGGCAAGAGCCGTGGCCTCGCAGGCGTCGAGCTCGTTGATGCGGCGCAGATCGCGGGAAGCCCGGGCTGGCTGCTGGTGCTGGCCGCGACCGATGCGACCGGCGCGGTGGCCCGATACCAGGTGCCGGTGACGCCCGACGGCACATCATTTCGGGAGCCGCTGGATGGCGAAGGGGTGTGGCGTCAGCTCGTGGCCCTGATCCTCGACGGCGCGGAGCTCCAGGGAGCGAGCGGTCGCTTGACCTTCACGCCGACCGCCACGGCGGGCGAGCTGTTGTCCGGGGGAGTTGATGCCATCGGTGTGCTGCCCGAGCGGCGCCTGGGCGTGCAGCAGTCGAACAGCTCCGTCGCCCTCGGCGATCGGCTCATGCTCAAGGTCTATCGGCTGCTGGAGCCCGGCGGCAACCCCGAGGTCGAGATGAACGCCTTCCTGACTGACGTCGCCTTTCGCGAGGTGCCGGGCCTGCTCGGTTCGGCCGATTACCTGCTCGCCGGCGAGCCGCACTCCGCCGCGATGCTGCAGGAGCTGGTCCCGTCGTCGGGGGACGGGTGGGAATGGGCCCTCGGCCGCCTGGCGGCACCGGAGGGCGGACCGGCCGACGCGGTGCGGGGCGTGGGGCAGATCGGCCGCCTCACCGCCCGGATGCACGCCGCGCTCGCGTCGCGGCCCGGGGTGCCCGGCTTTCCGGCGCGCCAGGCCACGCGGGAGGAGCTTGCCGCTTGGCGTGCAGCCGCCGAGCGCCAGCTCAGCGCGGCCCTCGCCGTGCTGGATGGCGACGCTCGACTCCGGCTCGAGGCGATCGCGCCCAGGATCGCCACCGGCTTCCAGGCGATCGAGGCTGCCGGCGTGGTGCGGGTGAGCCGGATCCACGGCGACTATCACCTGGGGCAGCTGCTGCGCACTGCGGACGGCTTCAGCGTCATCGACTTCGAGGGTGAGCCGGCACGCACGCTCGCCGAGCGCCGCGCCCCGGCCTCACCACTGCGCGACCTGGCCGGGATGCTGCGCTCGCTGGACTACGCCGCCCACTCTGCGCCGGAGGACCTGCGCCAGTACGACCGGCAGGCTTGGCTGCGCGACGCCAGGGCGGCCCTCCTCGATGGGTACGGCGGGATCGGCCCGGATGATGCGCCGCTGCTGGCCGCCCTCGAGCTGGAGAAGGCCTGCTACGAGGTCGTCTACGAGGCGAACATGCGGCCGGACTGGGTCTGGCTGCCGCTGGAGGCGCTCGAACGGCTCGTCCTAGACTGAGCGGCGCACATGACCACGCACGCCGTGACCGGGGCGAGCAGCTTCACGGGCCGATTCATCGCCCAGCGCCTGGCTGCCGCCGGCGACGAGGTCCGCAACCTGACGCGCGGAGTTCTCGGCGACCCGGATCGGCTGCCGCCGCCCTCGACGGCAGCGACACGCTCTACAACACCCTCTGGATCCGCTTCGAACGCGGGCCGATCACCTACGCCTGGGCCATCGAGCGGACCCGGATCCTGTTCGAGGCAGCACGCCGCGCGGGCGTCCGACGCATCGTGCACATCAGCGTCATCAACGCCTCGCCGCAGGCTCCAACCGCGTACTTCCGCGCCAAGGCCGTCGTGGAGGAGGCGCTCGTGGCGACGGGCCTCTCGCACGCCATCGTCCGTCCGACTGTGTCGTATGGGCCTGGCGATATCCTGGTCAACAACCTCGCGTGGACCCTGCGGCGGCTGCCGGTCTTCGGGGTCCCCGGCGACGGGCGCTATCCGATCCAGCCGGTGCACGTCGAGGATGTTGCCGAGGTCGCGGTCCGGGCCGGAGGCCTGACTGACGACGTCACCGTCGACGCCGGCGGCCCGGATGTCTTCGCCTTCGACGACTTCGTTGCTTTGGTGCGGCAAGCCATCGGCAGCCGGGCACTGATCGTCCACATGCCGGTTGCCGCCTCGCTGGCGGCCGCGAGGCTCATCGGCCTCGTCGTCCGGGACGTGGTCCTGACCCGGCACGAGGTGACCGAGCTGCAGCAGCGGCTCATGTTCTCGGAGCAGCCGCCGGCCGGCAGGATCCGCCTCGCCGACTGGCTCGCCGCCAACGCCGACACGATCGGGCGCACGTGGTCCAGCGAGCTGGACCGCCACTTCCGCAGGCCTCTGGAGGAGGTAGACCGATAACCGTCATGCGACCCATGTCACGCGCCGGCGTCGGATCAGCTCAGCCGCGACGGCCGGGACGAGGGCGATGAGGGCCACGATCCCCCACTCCTGGCCGTCGAGTGGAGAGGCGTGGAATACGTCCGCCAGCGGTGGGATGAATGGGATGCCAACCTGGATCGCGACCGCAGTGAGGCATGCCGCCGCCAGGAAGCCGTTGGCGCGCAGCCGCAGCACCGATTGCGACAGGCTGCGGTTGGCATACGCCCGCAGCACCTGGCCGATGACCAGCGCGCTGTAGGCCAGCCAGCGCACGTGGTCGGCGTCGCCAGGGTGCCAGGCCATGGCCGCCAGTGCGGTGAGCGCGGTAAAGGAGCCGGCCAGCGAGATGCGAAGCAGGAGCGAGGCAGTCATCAGGGGCTCGTTTCGCGGGCGCGGGGGACGTCGCATGGCCCCCGGCTCCTCCGCCTCGCGCTCGAAGGCGACCGAGGTGGTGAGGTCGATGAACAGCTCGAGCCACAGGATCTGCAACGGCAGGAGCGGTTGCCCGTAGCCGACCAGGGTGGCGAAGAGGATGAAGCCCAGCAGCGCCACGTGGGTCGAGACCAGGAAGACGAGCCCCTTGCGCACGTTCTCCACCATGCGGCGCCCCTCGCGCAGGCCGTCCATCAGGGTGGCGAACGAGTCGTCGCCCAGGACCAGGTCGGCCGCCTCGCGGGCCACCTGCGTGCCGCTCCCCATCGCGACCGCCACGTCCGCGCGGTGCAGGGCAGGCGCGTCGTTCACGCCATCGCCAGTCACCGCCACCGTGCGTCCCGCCGCGCGGGCAGCCTGCACCAGGCGCAGCTTCTGCTCGGGCACGGCGCGCGCCACGATGCGCAGCGACGGAAGCTCGGCGGCGAGGCGAGCGTCTTCCCACGCGTCCAGCTCCGCTCCGGTCACGACCCGGTCGGCCTCAAGGCCGGCGGCGCGGGCCACAGCACGGGCGGTGTCGGGATGGTCGCCCGTCACGACGATGGTCTGGATCCCCGCCTGGCGGGCCATCGCCATCGCGTCGCCGACATCGGTGCGCAGCTGGTCAGCAAAGACGAGCAGGGCGCGCGGCTGCCAGCCTGCGCCCGCCGCGCGACGCGCGAGGAGCAGGAGCCGTCCCCCCTCGGCGCTCTCCCTGGCGACTGCCACATGCCAGGCACCGGCCGCTTCTGGACCCAGCGCCAGCACCGGCTCGGGCGCCCCCAGGGCGAGCTCCTCGTCCGCAGTTCGCGTTCGCGAATACGGCTTGGCGTCGGTCGGGGCCTCTGCCTCGAAGAGGTCGGCGGGGTCGAGGATCGGAGCGGCGCCAGTCAGCGCCGCGGCGATCGCCGTCGCGAACGACCCGCTGCGCCCGCCCGCGGCGATGCGCCAGGCATCGTCCTCGGCGCGCAGCGCCTCGGCCAGCAGCGCATCGCGACGCGGCCCCTCAATCGGTCCATCCGGCGTCACGACCTTCATCAGCGCCAGCCGGTTCTGGGTCAGGGTCCCGGTCTTGTCGGTCAGGATCAGGTCGACCGCACCGAGGGTCTCCTGCGCGCTGAGGCGACGCACCAGCACACCTCGTCGCAGGAGCCGATACGCGCCGAGGCCCAGGATCACGGCCAGCAGGACCGGTGGTTCCTCCGGGATGGCAGCGATGGCGGCACTGATCCCGGCGAGCAGGTTGGCGCCGGCCGGCTGACCGCGCAGGAAGCCGAGCCCCACCGTGATCGCGATGAGGGCCAGCGCCGCGATCAGCAGGATGCGGACCAGCCGATCCAGCTCGCGCTGCAGTGGCGAGCGCCGGCGCTCCTCCACTGCCAGGCTGCCGGCGATCTTGCCGAACTCGGTCGCCGTGCCACTCGCCACCACGACGCCGAGGCCTCGTCCGCGGACCACGCACGTCCCGGCATAGGCCAGGCTGCGACGATCCACGAGTGGAGCATCGACGTCGTCAGGGTTCACTGACCCCGGCTCCGGGAACGATTCCCCGGTCAGGACGCTGCGGTCGAGCAGCAGGGCATCGGTCTCGACCAGCCGCAGGTCTGCCGGCACCACGTCACCCGTCCGCAGCAGGACGACGTCGCCGGGAACGAGCTTGGCGGTGGGCACGTCGCGCGCTGCGCCGCCGCGACGTACACGAGCGAGGGGGGCCGACGCCGCGTGGAGCGCCTCCAGGGCGCGCTCGGCACGGTACTCGGTCACCACGTCCGCGGCCACGATCGGCACCAGGCCGGCCATCACGAGCAGCCCGTCGCGCACCTCCCCGAGGAAGACGGCGAGCGCCCCCGAGCCGAGGAGCAGCAGGATGAACGGCTCCGTGGCCGCATCCCAGGCCATCCGCCACAGCGGCGGGACGATACGCGGGGCAAGCACGTTGGCGCCTGCGGCAGCCAGCCGCCTGGCAGCCTCCTCGTCGGTGAGCCCGATCGCCGGCTGGACGCCGAAGGCGGCGGCCACGGCCGCCGCTTCGGTCGCATGGGGCGGGGTGGAGGTCACCGCCCCATCATCGGTCAAGTCGCTGCTCCTCTAGACCCTTCCTCGCGGCACAGTGTGCCAGTAGGTCTTGTTGAAGATGATCTTGCCCAGGTGCCAGAAACGGTTCGGCGTCGGCGGCTTGGGGGGATGGTCGTAGTCGAACTGGAGCAGCGTTCCCTTCCCATCGCCGACCTCGAAGAAGCACATCACCTTGCCCGTGTAGCTGGCGTGCTTGCCATTGGGCTCACGCCCCTGCACCGTCGCCGCAATCCGCTCGGCCACGATCGGCGCCTCGAAGTGAGCGGTCGAGCCGGCCTTCGAGAGCGGCAGGTCGGTTGCATCGCCCAGCGCATACACGTTGGGCCGGCCCCCTACCTGCAGGGTGTGATGGTCGGTTGGCAGCCAGCCGCTGGCTGGTGCAAGGCCGGAGTCGATCACGAGCTTGGCGCCGCGATGCGGCGGCACCAGGATCAGCAGGTCGTAGGCCAGCTCCTCGCCTTCGAGGCTCTGCACCACCTTGCGTGCCGGGTCGATCGCCTCGACGTTGAAGAAGGTGTGCAGCTCGATTCCCTTCTGAGCCAGGATCGGGGTCGCCATCTCCGAGACGCTCTCGATGGTGAAGGCGCGCCCGATGGGGCTGCAGTAGTGCATCTCGCTCTTCTTGCGCAACCCGCGCTCGCGGAGCTCGGACTCGATCAGGAACGCGACCTCCAACGGCGCCGGCGGGCATTTGTACGGCAGGCCTGCGATGCCGATCACGATCCTTCCGCCCGTGAAGGCGTCGAGCGCATGTCGCAGCTCCAGTGCCGCCTCCGCGGTGTAGAAGTGGTGCGCCTCCTCGCCGAAATGCTCGATCTCCTCGGGCACGATGCGCGACCCGGTGGCGATCACGAGCTCTTCGTAGCCGATCTGGGTGCCGTCCTCCAGCTCGACCAGGCTGTTGGCCTCGTCGATCAGGGAGATGCGACCGACCTGCAGCTGAACCTCCTCGTCGAGCAGGCTGCGCTCCGGCCGAACCAGCTTCTCGGCGCGCTCACCGCCCATGGCGATGTACATGAAGCCCGGCTGATAGACGTGCTGGCCCAGCTGGTCGACGAGGGTCACGCTCGCCTCGTGACGATCGATGTCGTAGCGCAGCTTGCGCACCAGCAGGTTGGCGACGAGCGTCCCCCCGACGCCGCCGCCCAGGATCACAACGCGGTTCACGGCGACGCCTCCTAGCGAAGCTTCTCGACCACGATCTCGTCGTAGCCATCACGGGTCTCGACGCCGACCAGCCGATGGCCGGCCTTCTCGACCCACTTGGGGATATCCATCTTCGATCCGGCGTCGCTCGAGTAGACGGCGATCACGTCGCCCACCTGCCCTTCACGAATGGCACGGATCAGCTCCATCAGCGGTCCTGGGCAATAGCTGCCACGGGCGTCGACGGTGCGGGTGATTGGGGGTGTCAAGGTCTGCACGGTGGTTCCGTCCTTCTCAAAGCCGCTTCAGATGAAGAGGCTTGCGTCGGCGTTGGTCATCAGCTCGAGCGCCGCCGCGGCACCGACCGCCGGCTCGACGCCGTCGATCAGCTGATCGGGGGTGATCCCCATCATGTCCATGCTCATCTGGCACGGGATCAGGCGAACGTCGAGGGCCTGTGCCATCTCCAGCAGCTCGCGCGGCTCGGCCACGCCGTACTGCTTGGCGAGCTTCTTCATCATCCAGGGGCCCATCCCCGCGAAGTTGAGCTTGCTCAGCTTGGCGTGGTCGATGCCCGGCCGGTTCATGAGCGCCAGCATCTTCTGCATCCAGTTGGTGCCGGTGACGCGGACCTCCGGGCGCACCAGCGCGAAGAGCCCCCAGAAGGTGAAGAAGATCGAGACCTTCATCTCTCCGGCCGCCGCCGTGCTGGCGAGGATGGTGGTGGCCCAGGTGCGCTCGAGGTCGCCGCTCTCGGCGACGATCACCAGCTCCTTGGTCTTGACCGCTCCATCGGCGATCGGGTCATCGAGCCCCTCGACCAGCGCGGTCGGCAGAACAGGGCGGGTTAGGGTTGCAGTCATCAGAGCGCCTCACTCCTTGCGCAGCAGGTAGCGGAAGACGTTCCCGTCGACCGATGACTCGACCAGCTCGTGGCCAGTCGTCCTCGACCAGGCGGTGAAGTCCTTGGTGGATCCGGGATCGGTGGCGAGGACCTCGATCAGGTCGCCGGAGCCGATCTCCTTGATCGCCAGCGCCGTCTTCACGATCGGCAGCGGGCAGGAGAGGCCCCGCGCGTCGACGATCTTCGCGACGGGGGTCGTAAGGGTCATTGGTACGTTCCTTTCGAGGTCAGATGAAGACGACCTGGCCCTCGCCGGCGGCGAGCCAGAAGGCGGTGACGCCCTCCACCCCGTCGACCAGCGGGTCGAGGTCGGCCTCGGTGACGTGGAGCAGGTCCATGGAGAGCGAGCAGGCCTGGATCTCGACCCTGCCGAGCTCCTTCGCCTGTCGCATCGTCTCGTGCCACGGCGCCTGCCCTGCGGCGCGCAGGGCGCTGGTGGCCCGAAGACCCTCGGCCCCGGCCTCGGGGGCGAGACCGTGGTCGTCGGCGATCCGGTCGGCCCGGAACGCGTCGAGGGCCCAGTACTGAAGAAAGAGGTGCACCGGCCGCCCGATGGCGGCAGCACCCGCTGTCAGCACCGCCGCCGCGTTCAGCCTGTCGTCGGTGCCGGAGAAGAGGACGAGGGAGAGTGTCTGGTCCATCGGTTCCTACCTGTGCTCGGCCGAGACCGGGGAGGGGACGTCAGCCGGCCGCGTCGACACCTCGGCGAGGCGAGTCAGGCGTCGTTGGAGGGCCGCACGCATCAGGCGGCAGGCGGCGATGATGTCGGGGTCGGCCAGGCGATAGCGGATCTCGCGACCGTCCCGCTCGGCCAGCACGACGCCGGCGGCGCGCATCAGTGCGAGGTGCTGCGAGACGTTCGGCTGGGCAAGGGACATGCAGTCGGCCAGGTGGCCGACCGTCATCGGTTCCTCGGCGAGGAGGTGCGCCATCTCGAGGCGCCGGGCGTTCGCGAGCGTCTTGAGGACGTCGGCCTGGAGCTCGTAGATCTGATCCATGCGTCGAGGATGCGACGCATGCGCATCTGCGCATCAGTGCCGAGTTGCCCTTCCCGGGATGACATCTGGCACGTCGGGCATGGGACCCAACGCGCGTGAGAAGGGGCTAGTGGGTCGCGCGACCCCCCAGGATCTCGGCCGCCTGTGCGGAGTGCGAGGCTGGCGTTGGGGATCCCGTCGCGCCAACCTCATGCAGCCCGACCAGGTGCTCCCGCGCATCTTCGACCCTCCGGTCACGGCGGTCGGAGTAGTTCGTGGTGATCGCCGCCGTCAGACCGCTGAAGATCGCCACGCTGGCGACCACCAGCAGGCTCGCCGGCAGGGGGGCGCTGAGGGCGACGGAGAAGAGGAGCGTGCAGGTGAGTGCTGAAATCACCCACGCAGCGCTCAGCCAGGCGCGGCGGTGCGAGAGAGCGCTGCGCGCCCGGGAGTTCGCCCCATCCTTCGCCCCGTGAACGCCCTTCGACACCATGCGGGCCCCGGCTCCCGGCGCGTGGCCAACCGCCCGACCGAAGGTGACGAGGCGAGTGAAGGCACCCACGATTGCGCCGACGGCGGCGCGCAGGCGGGCAAGGAGCACGATCTCGCGAATGCGCTCGGAGAGGGGCGTGGCTGCCACCGGTGGCGCGGCTGGCGCCTCGGCCGCACGTGGAACCGGTGGGCCTGTCAGGCTCGAAACCTTGGGGCGCTCTTCGTTCGGCTTGCCGTCGGGCGTCGAGAAGGTGACCGGCTCGGGCATCTCGTGGCGCTTGGGAACCGCGTGGCAGCGATAGCAACGCGTATCCGTCTCACGATTCGCGCACCAGCACTCGCGACAGATCCAGCCATTCTCGAAGGTCGGCATGGGACGAGCCTACTCATCGCGCATGCCGTGTCGATGGCGGGAAAGTACCGGGCCGAGCGGCGCACGCCGTGCGCGTCGTGTAACGCCGGCCGTACGGGTGAATAGACAGGGTTTTTCTCGCCCAGCACACTAACCTGCGCCGGAGGAGAACCGATGCGACTCGCCTCAACCTTGGCTGCTGCCGCGCTGCTGCTCGCCGCATGCGCACAAGCTGGCAGCGGGAGCGGCTCGCCGAGCGCCGGCGGCATCGAGATCACCGTTTCGCAGACCAGCGCGGGTGACGCGCTTGCCGGGGCGGATGGGATGACGCTCTATGTCTTCGCCAACGACACCGATGACACCAGCAACTGCAACGGCGAGTGCGGGGCCACGTGGCCGCCCCTCATCGGTGACGGCTCGGACGTGGTTGCCGGCGGCGGCGTCTCCGGAACATTCGGGACGACGACCCGCGACGACGGAAGCCTCCAGGTCACTCACAACGGTCAGCCGCTCTACTACTACAGCGGTGACGAGGCCGCGGGAGACGCGACGGGGGACGGCATCGGGGGTGTCTGGTCCATCGCCCCGGTCGGCGAGGCGACGGCCAGCCAGCCGGCCGCCAGCCAGCCGGCCAGCAACGCCGAGAGCGCCGAGCCGATGGCGTCCGGTCCCGGCTACTGAGGCAGCGCCACCGGGCGTAGACTCGCCCTCGAGATGAAGCGACGGCGCGAGCAGGAGCGAGACGAGGCGATCGCCCGGGAGCAGGCGGATGCCCGTCGCGAAGCCTTGCTCGCCGAGCTGAGGGCGCACCAGGTGGGTGGAGCGCCAGAGCCCCCGCCCGCCGAGCCGGAGCCAGCGCCAGAAGCAGACGAGCCGGCGGCTCCGGCTCCAGTGGACGAAGAGCCGGGCGACGAGAAGCCCTGATCCCTAGCTGGTCACCAGCGCGTCGTGGATGACCTGGGCGTCGTGCAGCAGCATCCCGTCGAGCGTGTCCGCGCCGGATCCGGGCGGACCCAGCGAGTCGGTGTAGAGCGGCTCGTCGACGACTCGCGCGCCGGTCTCGTCGGCAATCGCCTTCGCAAGCCTGGGGTTCACGGCTGACTCGCTGAAGATGGCGGTGACGCCCTCGCTCCGAATGGTGTCGGCCAGCGTGGCGAGCTGGGCAGGATTGGGCTCGGACGACACATCCAGGCTGGGGAAGATCGATCCCACGAAATGGAGGCCGTACTCCGCCATGAAGTAGCCGAGCGCGTCGTGGTTGGTGACGATCCGGCGCGCCGCAGCGGGGATCTCCGCCATCAGCCGCCGAATCTCCACGTCCGCCGCCTGGAGTCGGGCCACGCACGCCGCCGCGCGTGCGGCGAAGGCGTCGGTCAGCTCGGGGCGCGCGGCGCTCAATGCGTCGCGCACGTGTTCGACCAGCTGAATCGCGTTGGGAGCGGACAGCCACCAGTGAGGGTCAACCTCCTCCGACTCGGCCGGATCGTCAGGCGCTCGCAGCGCGATACCCGTGCTCATGTCGCGCACGGCATCGGCTCCGCCGATCGTCGTCAACGCCGCCTCCAGCCAGGTCTCCAGGCCCGCCCCGCTCTCCAGGATCAGGTCGCTGCGCTCGATGGCGGCAGCTGCCGTCGGGGTGATCTCGAACTCGTGCGCCTCGGCGCCGGGCTTGAGGAGGACGGTGAGGGCGATGTCAGGGCCCCCAACCTCCCGGGCCGCCTCTCCCACCTGGGTGGTGGTGGCCACCACGCGAAGAAGACCGTCACTCGGCAACGGCATGCCAGCGCCACAGCCGGTCATCGTGAAGATGCTCGCGGCCACCCCCACGAGCGCGAGGAGACGACGCACTGTGGTCAGGCGGTCGCCGCGGCGTCGGCCCGGCATGTGGCGCAGCGACCGTAGAAGTCGAGCCGGGCGTCGTCGATCTCGAACCCCATCTCCGCAGCGAGCCGAGCGGCGATCGGCGTCACGTACGCCTCGTCGATCTCCTCGACCCGTCCGCAGATGGTGCACGCGATGTGGTGATGGTGGGCCGGGAGGCAGGCCACGTACGCGTACACATGGCCATCGAGCTCGAGGCGGCGCGCCACCCCGGCCTCCACCAGCGTCTCGAGCGTCCGAAAGACCGTTGCCCGACCGATGCCCGGCTCTCTTCGCCGAAGCCCGCGGTACAGCTGCTGGGCGGTCAGCCGACGCCCCGAGCCGGCCAGCGCATTGGCGACGAGGAGGCGCTGCCGGGTGACCCGCTCCCCGGCGGCGGTGAGCCGATCAGCCACGGCCAGGCTGGTGCGATCCATGCACGTAAGGCTAGCACAGGCGAGACTGGGTATCATGTGGCAATGGCTGAGACGCGAGCCGAGCTCGTCCTTCGCGGCGTGAGCGCGGGGTACGGCGCCGGGCCGGTGCTGCAGGACGTCGATCTCTCGATTCCGCCGGGCACGCTGGTGGGGGTGATCGGGCCGAACGGGTCCGGCAAGAGCACGCTGCTCAAGGCAATCCTGGGTCTCGCCCCGGTGGCCACAGGCACGGTCCTGCTCGATGGCAACCCGGTGTCGGAGCAGCGAGATCGGCTTGCCTACGTGCCGCAGCGGGAGGCGGTCGACTGGAGCTTCCCGGTGAGCGCGGAGCAGGTGGTCATGATGGGCCGCTACCCACGAGTCGGCTGGCTGCGCATCCCGGGCACGACGGACGGCGCAGCTGTGCGGGATGCGTTGGAGCGCGTCGCGCTGGCCGATCACGCGTCCGCGCAGATCGGCGCCCTCTCGGGCGGGCAGCAGCAACGCGTCTTCCTGGCGCGGGCGCTGGTGCAGGAGGCATCGGTCCTGCTGCTGGATGAACCGATGACCGGCGTGGACCAGACGACCGAGCAGCTGATCATCAGCCTGCTGGGCGAGCTCCGCGACGGCGGGACCACCATCCTGCACGCGACCCACGACCTCGAGTCGGCGGCCGAGATCTCGGACCAGCTCTGCTTCGTCAACCGCCGGGTGGTCGCCTACGGTCCGCCCGCCGAGACGTTCACGCCGAGCATCCTGCACGCCACCTTCGGCGGCGAGCTGCTCATCGTGCAGGCCGGAGACCACAGCCACGTTCACGGAGGCGGCCACCACGGGCCGGTCGACGGGTGAGCTGGCTGACGGATCCGCTCGGCTACGACTTCGCGCTTCGGGCGCTGGCCGAGGTGGTGGTGATGGGAGCGACCTGCGGCGCGATCGGCGCGTACGTCATCGTGCGGCGCCTGGCCTTCATCGGAGACGCGATCAGCCACGCCGTCTTCCCAGGCATCGTGGTTGCCTACCTGGCGGGCTTGAGCATCTTCGCCGGGGCGCTAGTCGCCGGCCTGATCAACGCCTTCGGGATCGCCCTGGTCGCTCGTGGGGGGAGGATCCGCGAGGACGCGGCGATCGGCATCTTCTTCGCCGCCGCCTTCGCGCTCGGCATCGTCCTGATCAGCACGCGCCAGACGTTCCAGGGCGACCTGACCGGCTTCCTGATCGGCAACCTGCAGGGGGTGTCGGCGGGAGACATCGCGGTCAGCGCCGCGGTTGGGCTGGCGATCATCGTGGTGCTGGCGGCGGTGCACAAGGAGCTGGTGCTGGTCTCGTTCGACCGCACGCTGGCGGCCGCCCTCGGCTACCCGCTCTTCGCGCTCGACGCCCTGCTGCTGGTGATCCTGACGGTGACGATCGTGGTGAGCATCCAGGCGGTGGGCATCATCCTGGTGCTGGCCATGCTGGTCACGCCCGCGGCCACGGCGCGCTTGCTGGTCGACCGCTTCGTGCCGATGCTCGCGCTCGGATCATTCCTGGGTGCGGTTGTGGGCGTGGCCGGCTACCTCCTCTCGTTCCACCTGGGCACCGCCTCAGGCGGCACGATCGTGCTGCTGGCAACCGCCCTCTTCGTGGTGGCGTTCGTGGCCAGCCCGACGCATGGTCTGCTGGGGCATCGGCTCCGGCGTCACCCGCAGCACGCGGGCATCTCCCCGGCCGTGGATCCGCCGACGGGCCACCAGCACGGCTGAGTTGATCCCGAGCCGCCGGGGCCTATGATTTCCCTCCCACGTCAGAGGAGGAGTCCCGTGAACGACCACCCCAACGCCGCCCTGGTTCGCAAGATGTCGGCGAGCTTCAACAGCGGCGACTTGCAGCAGATGACCGAGATGATCGCTGATGACATCGAGTGGCACGAGATCGGCCGCAAGGAGCCGATCATCGGCAAGGAAGCGCTCGCCGCCCGGTTCGGGATGGGCAGCGGCACGCCTCCGCCCTACGAGATCACCGGAGAGACCCACGACGTGATCGCCAACGACCATCACACGGTCGTGTTGGCCAACGCGCACGCGACGAAGAAGGATGGGTCGACCCTGGACTACAAGGTCGCCGAGATCTATCACATGAAGGACGGGAAGATCACCGCGCGCTGGGCGGTCTCCGACGACACCGAGGCGATCAACAACTTCTTCCAGGGCGAATGACCCTGACCGCTGGCGCCATCGAGATTTAGATCAGGCGGCGGTCCGACGCCCAGCGGGTGAGCTCATATCGGTTCGACAGCTGGAGCTTGCGGAGCACGGCCGAGACATGCGTCTCCACCGTCTTGACGGAGATGTGCAGCTCGGACGCAACCTCCTTGTAGGTGTAGCCGCG
>DASYRA010000015.1:0-14498 GCA_036004845.1 Candidatus Limnocylindria bacterium | reverse complement strand
CCCGGCAGCCGTCGAACGACGCTGCCATCGGCCAGGACCGCCTCGAGGCCGAGAAGCTGCGCGCGCATCGGCCCATGACGGAGCACGTGGATCCCGCCTGCGTTGGTGGCGACCATCCCACCGATGGTGGCCGAGTCGCGGGCCCCCAGGTCGACCCCGAACGCAAATCCGCTGGGCCCCAGGTGCGCCTGCAGGGCGGCGAGGGTCGCGCCGGCACCGACGGTCACCTCGCCGGCCAGCGTGTCGACCGGCTCGAGGGTGTGCAGGCGCAGGGTTGAGACCACGACCTGCGGCCCCTCGGCCACGGCACGCGGCACCGAGCCGCCAACCAGCCCCGTGTTGCCGCCCTGCGGGATCACCGCCACCCCCGATGCACCGCAGGCCAGCAGGACGGCGATCACCTCGTCGGTCGCGGCCGGACGGACGACGGCCAGCGCCTCGCCGCGCCAGCGGCGGGTCCAGTCCATCTCGTACGAGGCGCGCAGGTCCGCGTCGGTCAGGACGTGGGTTGGCCCGACCGCGGCCCGCAGCGTGTCGAGGAAGTCGTCGTGAGGCGTCATCGGCGACCATGCTGCCACGGGAGCGGACGATGCCGTCCGGCCCCTAGACTCGGCCGATGACCGACCGATGGGCAACCTTCGACTGCTACGGGACGCTCGTCGACTGGATGAGCGGCATCCGCACCTCCCTGGCCCGCCTCTGGCCCGATGCCGATGCCGACGCGCTGCTGACCCTCTACCACCAGCTCGAGCCGGCGGTGCAGGCCGGGCGCGGTATGACCTACCGGGAGGTGATGGCAGAGACCCTGGCCGCCGTCGCCGTTCTTGCCCGCCTCGACATACCCCCCGGAGAGGAGGGGTTGCTGGGCTCCTCGCTTCCCGCGTGGCCGGTCTTCCCCGAGGTGCCGGCCGCCCTCAGCGAGCTCCGGCGCCGCGGCTGGCGCCTCGCGGTCCTCTCGAACACCGATGCCGACCTGCTCGACGCCTCGCTGCAGGCGATCGGGGTCCCGGTCGACCTGCGCATCGTCGCCTCCGAGATCGGCTCATACAAGCCGGCCGTTCGCCATTGGACGGCCTTCTTCGACCAGACCGGCGCCGATCGCGAGCGTCACGTCCACGTGGCAGCCTCCCTCTTCCACGACATCGAGCCCGGTGCTCGGCTTGGGCTGCGCTGCGTCTGGATCAACCGGCAGGCAGAGTCCAGCGACCTGCCGCGCGCCGCCGAGCTGGCCGATCTTGCGTCCCTCCCGGCGACGCTGGAGGCGCTCGTCCCCGCTCCGGCGTAGGATCTGCGCCCATGCCCGAGCCCCTCCCGATGCTACCCCGCGATACTCGCGGCCGGCCGCTCCACGATCTGCGGATCAGCGTCACCGACCGATGCAACTTCCGCTGCGTGTATTGCATGCCCCGGGCGGTCTTCGGCCGCGACCACGCCTTCCTGCCGCGGACGGAGCTGCTCACCTTCGACGAGATCGCGCGGCTGGTGACGATCTTCACGCGCCTCGGCGTCGAGAAGGTTCGTCTCACCGGCGGAGAGCCGCTGGTGCGCCGCGAGCTGCCGACCCTGGTGAGGATGCTATCCGCCATCCCGGGAGTCAGCGACCTGACCCTGACCACCAACGGCGTGCTGCTCCCCGAGCACGCCACAGAGCTGCGGGATGCGGGGCTGCACCGGGTGACGGTCAGCCTCGATGCCGACGATGACCCGACCTTCATGCGCATGAACGACGCCGGGGTGCCGGTCTCCCGCGTCCTGGCCGGGATCGAGGCGGCGGAGGCAGCCGGCCTGGGCCCGATCAAGCTGAACATGGTCGTGAAGCGCGGCTGGAACGAGCATGCGCTCCTGCCGATGGCGCGCCGCTTCCGCGGGACGGGCCGCATCCTTCGCTTCATCGAGTACATGGACGTCGGCCACTCCAACGGCTGGCGGCTCGATGAGGTCATCTCCGCGGACGAGATCCTGGCGGCCATCGGCGCGGAGTTTCCGCTGGAGCCGATGGCGCCAACGAAGCCCGGCGAGGTGGCGGAGCGCTACCGCTACACCGACGGCGCGGGCGAGATCGGTATCATCGCCTCGGTCAGCCGGCCCTTCTGCGGCGACTGCAACCGGGCGCGCCTGTCCGCCGACGGGCAGCTGTACACCTGCCTCTTCGCGACGACCGGGCACGACCTGCGGGCCCTGCTGCGCGGGAGCGCCTCGGACGCCGATCTCGAGGCCGCACTGCGGAGCCTCTGGGAGGCACGGGACGACCGCTACTCGGAGATCCGGTCCGAGGAGACGGTGAGCCTCCCCAAGGTCGAGATGAGCTACATCGGCGGATAGCGGCCAATCAACTCGGCGGCAGAATTAGGAGCGGGCTACCGGGTTCCCCGATGACGCAGCCGCCCCCGGGCCGATCGCCAGCCCGGTATACCACCTTGCCGGACGCATCAAGAATGGCAAGATCGGGGTCGAAACGGGCAGTGAAGCCCGGCGGCCAGACGATCTCTACTCGTCCACCCTGGGGCTCAGCCAGCCATGCCACTCTCGGATCAGTCGGGCTTCCCTCGAGCGTTCCATCATTGCCTACGCCGGCGCAGAGCGTGCCTACGGCACCCGTGGGAAGAGTGGGGAGCGTGGGAGTGGGCGTTGGGCCACACGCCGCGAGCCAGACGACGAGGGTCCCCGCGAGTAGTCGACCCTTCATCACACCGGCTGCCTCCGACGATCCAACGCTAGGTATTGTGCTGCCCCGAGACAACCGGATAGCAAGGCGCGCATCGGGCCTAGGCACGGCGGGCGCTCACCACTATCCTGTGCGCCCAATGCTGTGCCCTTCCTGCGGGGTCGCCGCGGCGTCCCCCACCCAGAAGTTCTGCGCTGAGTGCGGCACCCGGCTGCAGAAGGCATGCCCGTCCTGCGCCACGCCGTACGAGGGCAGCCCGAAGTTCTGCCCCGAGTGCGGGTTCGGGCTGCAGGGGGCTGCCCCCGCGGCGCTGATTGCCGCGACGAACGGCGCGCCCGTTGCGGTTCCGCAACCGGCGGCGGTGGCGGTCGTCTCACCCGAGGGCGGTTCGGCGAGCACCGTGGCGGAACGAAAGCTCGTCTCGGTCCTCTTCGCCGACCTGGTCGGCTTCACCACCATGTCCGAGTCTCGGGACGCCGAGGCGGTCCGTGAGCAGCTGACCGAGTACTTCGGGGTTGCCCAGGAGATCGTGACCCGATACGGCGGCGCGGTCGAGAAGTTCATCGGCGATGCGGTGATGGCGGTGTGGGGCACGCCGGTCGCGCACGAGGACGACGCCGAGCGCGCGGTCCGCGCCGCGCTCGAGCTGGTTGACGCGGTCAGCCACCTGGGGCACGACGGCGAGAGCCTGAGCGCCCGGGCCGGGGTGCTGACCGGTGAGGCGGCCGTGACGCTGGGGGCGTCGAACCAGGGGATGGTGGCGGGCGACCTCGTCAACACTGCCTCGCGGCTGCAGGCGGTGGCTCCCCCCGGCACCGTGATCGTCGGCGAGGCGACGCGACAGAGCGCGGAGAGCGCCATCGTCTTCGAGCCGGTCGGCGAGCAGGACCTGAAGGGCAAGGTCAGCCCGGTCCCGGCCTACCGGGCGTTGCGCGTCGTCGCCCAGCGCGGCGGCGTCGGCCGCGGCGAGCAGCTCGAGGCCCCGTTCATGGGGCGCGACACCGAGCTGCGCCTGGTGAAGGACCTCTTCCACGCCGCGCCGCGGGAGAAGCGGCCGCGCCTCGTCTCGATCATCGGGCAGGCCGGGATCGGCAAGAGCCGGCTGGCGTGGGAATTCCTGAAGTACATCGACGGCATCAAGATGACGGTCCTCTGGCACCAGGGCCGCTCCCCGGCCTACGGCGAGGGGATCAGCTTCTGGGCGCTGGCCGAGATGGTGCGCAGCCGCGTCGGCCTCCTCGAGCTCGACGATCCCGCCACGACCCGCGCCAAGCTCGCCACCGCGCTGGAGACCTTCGTCGCCGACGAGGCGGAACGGCGCTGGCTGGGTCCGCGGCTCGAGCAGCTGCTGGGGATGTCGGATGCCGATTCCGGGGGCCGCGAGGACCTGTTCGCCGCATGGCGAACCTTCTTCGAGCGGGTGGCCGGCGACAACACGCTGGTGATGGTCTTCGAGGACCTCCACTGGGCCGATGCCGGCCAGCTCGACTTCATCGACCACCTGCTCGAGTGGAGCCGCGGCCACGCCATCTACATCATCACCCTCGCTCGCCCCGAGCTCCTCGAGCGTCGCCCCAACTGGGGGGCCGGGCAGCGCAGCTTCACGAGCCTCGCCCTCGAGCCGCTGCCTGACGAGGTCATCCAGGAGATCCTGGCCAGCCTCGTTCCGGGACTCCCGGACGCGACGGTGGCCCAGATCGTGGCGCGTGCGGAGGGCATCCCGCTCTACGCCGTCGAGACGGTTCGGATGCTCCTGCAGGACGGGCGCCTCGAGCAGGAGAACGGGGTCTATCGGCCGATCGGCGACCTCAGCACGCTGGCGGTGCCTGCCACCCTGCATGCGCTCATCGCAGCGCGGCTCGATGCGCTGGACGCGTCGGATCGGTCGCTCCTGCAGTACGCATCGGTGCTCGGGCAGACCTTCACCCTTCAGGGCCTGAAGGCGGTCACCGGCCAGGGGGACGACCTCGAGGCGCGCCTCTACGCGCTCGTCCGCCGCGAGCTGCTGACCCTCGACACCGATCCGCGCTCACCGGAGCGCGGCCAGTACGGCTTCGTGCAGGCGCTGGTGCGGGATGTTGCCTACGGGACGCTGACCAAGCGCGACCGCAAGGTGGTGCACCTGGCCGCCGGCGAGCATTTCGAGTCGCTCCAGGACGACGAGATCATCGACGCCACCGCGGCGCACTACCTCGACGCCTATCGCAGCGCACCAGAGGATCCCGACGCCGATCAGATCCGCGCTCATGCCGCAGAGCTGCTGCAGCGCGCCGCCGAACGGGCGACCTCGCTTGGGTCGCACGAACAGGCGGTCCGCTTCCTGGAGCTCGCGATCGAGGTCACGCCGGAGGCCGACCGCCAGTCGCACCTGCTGCGGCAGACCGGCGAGGCTGCCGGACGGGCAGGCAATTACGACGTGGCGGAGGGCTACCTGCGCCGCGCCCTGGAGGCCGCGAGGGAGGGCGGCTACAAGCCGAGCGAGGCGCTCGCGCTGGCGAGCCTCGGCCGGCTGCTCGCGTCCGGTTCCCAGCCGGCGGTGGCCATCGCCGAGCTGAACGCAGGACTTCCGTCCCTCGAGGGATTCTACGAGGACGGCAGCCTCGTGGCGGTCTGGGCTGCGCTCTCGCGCGCCTACATGCTCCACGCCGAGCCGGTTCCGGCCGTGGAATGGGCGGATCGCGCTTTGCCGCTTGCCGAGCGACTGGACATGCTCCCCGAGATCACGGACCTGCTCAACACGCGGGCCACCGCGCTTGCCTTCGGGGGCAGGGTGCGGGAGGGCGTGGCGGGGCTGCGCGGCGCGCTCGACATGACCCTCTCGTACGGCCTTCCGCTGGCGACGATCCGCGCGCGGATCAACCTGAGCAGTGTGCTCACCATCGAGGACCCGATGGTCGGCTGGCAGATTGCCAGGGACGGCTTCGATGACGCCAAGCGCAACGGCAGCCGCGACATGATGACCGTGATGGGGGCGAACGCGGTCGGCAACGCTATCCGGGTTGGCGAGTGGGACAACGCCGCGGAGATCCTGTCAGAGCTGTCGGCCACCGAGCTGGCTCCGCCGGATCGCTACCTGGTCGACTGCATCAGCACCCTCCTCGACGCGCTGCAGGAGCGCCCGTTCGAGTCCGCGCTGGAACGAGCGGAGGCATTCGCCCGGACGACCGACGAGCCTCAGGTTCTTGGGCAGATCAGGTCGGTCAGGGCGTGGCTCGCGCTGCTCGCGGGAGAGTTCGGCACGGCGTTCGAAGAATCGTGGTCGAACACGTCTTCAAACCCCGCCGGTGCATCGGAGGACCTCCCGGTGGCAGCGCGCGCCGCCCTCTGGGCGGGCAAAGCCGAAGATGCGAAGAGGGCGGCCGACCAGCTCGCAACGATCGGCATCCACGGGCGCGCCATCAACGCCAGCCTGCGGACGATCGAGGCGGGAATGGCTGCGATTGCGGGCCAGTCACAGGACGCGTCGGTTGCCTACCGGGATGCGATCCGCCAGTGGCGCGACCTCGGGACCGCCTTTGACCTCGCCCTGTGCGAGCTCGACTTCGTGCGGCTGGTGCCCGGGGAGAACCCCGACATCGAGGCGGCAGCGGCAGAGGCGCGCTCCATCTTCACCCGGCTGGGCGCAGCCTCCTTCCTGCGGCGCCTGGACGAGGCGGTCGGCCTGCCGAACGCCTAGCGCGGGGCGTGGATCGGGCCGCGGCGCTCGCGGAGCGGCCCGCCCGCGCGTCCTCGCATCACTGCCAGGATCTCGCCGATGACGGCGTGCGCCACCTCCTCCGGCCCCTCCGCGCCGATGTCCAGCCCCGCCGGCGCGTGGAGTCGCGAGATGGCCTCCGGCGCACCGATCTCGGCCAGCATCTGCTCGGTGCGGCCGCGCGGCCCGAGCACGCCCAGATAGGCGAGCGGTCGGTCGAGGAACGCGCGCAGGTAGGCGATGTCGCGCAGGTAGTTGTGGCTCATCAGGATGGCGGCCGTGCGTACGTCCGGGGCGAGCGCGTCCGCCGCGGCCTCCGGGTTCGGGTCGGCGAAGTCGACCCCGGCGCCGAAGCGCTCTGGGGTGAGCAGTGCTCCACGCACGTCAACCACCACGACCCGCCAGCCCAACCCAACGGCCTGGCGTACAAGCGGGATCGCGTCGTGGCCGGCGCCGCAGACCAGCAGGCGGAGAGGCGGCAGCAGCGGCTCGTAGTAGACGCGCTCACCGTCGATCACCTCCAGGCGCGGCGTGCCGTCACGCAGCGCTGCGGCGGCGGCGCCATCGGCCTCCAGGCGGTGAACTCCGATGTCGGGGCCGCTGAGCGGGATCACCAGGCAGGCGCCCTCTCCCGATCGCAGCGCTCCGACCGATTCGAGCGCTCCCGCGGTCGGCTCCACGAACACCTCGATCGCGCCGTTGCAGCCCAGCCCGTAGCCCCAGACGGCATCGTCATCCGCGGTCATGTCGAACTCGACGGTTCGCGGCTCTCCTGAGACGATGACGTCGCGGCCGATGCGCGCGACATCACCCTCCAGGCAGCCGCCGCTGATATTGCCGAGCGGCTCGCCCTCGGCGGGAATCAGCAGGCGGGCACCGGCTCGCCGATAGGTCGAGCCACGGGTCGCCACCACCGTTGCCAGCGCCATCGGCTGGCCGCGGGCCGCCAGGGCCTCAGCGGCGTCGAGGAGCTCGACCAGCTCGGACACTGGTCAGTCGCCCCATTGCGATGCCAGGTACGCGGCATCGGTCGCAACCCCCACGAAGTTGGCGGATGCCTGGTTGCGCTGCCACAGCAGCCCGAGGAAGGTCAGGCCCGGAACGTCGCTGATCCCGCGCACCTGGCGCGGCGCGCCGAGCTCATCGAGCACGGGGAGGTCCAGCCAGCCGTAATCGGGCGCGTAGCCGGTCGTCCACAGGACGGTCGAGATGCCCTCGGCGCGGAGGTCCAGCTCGGTTACCTCCGGCACCTCGAGTTCGAACGGGGCGCGATCGTCCGGCGGGAGGTCGAGGCCGGCGCGCTCGGTGAAGGTTTCGATCAGATCCTTGAAGCGCTCGTCGAAGAAGGCGTCGGCGAATGCGAGATTCGCGGAGAGGTCCGCCGCGAACCGGGCGTGCCGGCCCTCGGCGCCCTCGAATCGCCCGACCAGGCGCATCCCCTCGGCGGCGAAGCGGCGCAGGTTCGTGTCGTGCCCGCCGCCATGCCCGGACAGGTGCGGGTTGCACGCGAACCTGGCACGCGGATCGGGCAACGCTTCGACGTTGGGGAGCTCGGCCCCAACCCGTGGGCCGTCGAGGACCAGGCTGCGAAGCCACCAGAAGATGTCGTGGCCGCGGTAGCTGCGCGGCACGCGCCCGCAGTGCCCGACCGAGAGGGTCACGGCGCGCCCCGCCGCATGGAGCTCCTCCGCCAGCTGGACGCCCGTCTGCCCCGACCCCACCAGCAGCACGCCTCCCGGCGGGAGCTGTCCCTCGTTGCGATAGTCGTGCGCGTGGAGCTGGTGGATCGCGGGATCGAATGCGGTCTGCGGGATGCGTGGCGTGTGGAACGCCCCGGTCGCCACCACCACCTCCTCGGCACGTACCGCGCCACGATTCGTCTCGACGAGGAACCGGCCTGGCGACGACGGGTCGAAGGCGAGCCGCATCACGGCGGTGCCGAGGGCAACCGTAGCGTCGATGGCGGCGGCGTACCTCGCCACTCTCCCGGCGATCTCGTCACGGGTCATGAAGCCGTCCGGATCGCCCCCGTCGTAGGGAAATCCTGGAAGGTCCGTGACGAAGTTGGGGCTCACCAGCTGGAAGGCGTCCCAGCGGTCGCGCCATCCGCCCCCCAGCTCGTCGCGACGCTCCAGCACGACGTGCTCGCGGCCGGCGTCGCGCAGGTGGCTGCTCATGATGAGCCCTGACTGCCCGGCGCCCACGACGACGGTATGCGTTGACTTCGGCAGGTCGATCATGGTTGGCGAAGGATACGAGGACTAGCCTGCACGCACCACGAGCGCGGCATTCAGCCCGCCGAAGCCGAACGACGTCGAGAGGGCGACCCGCGGATGCGCCGTTAGCGGCTCACGCAGCACGTTCAGCTGGCAGCGCTCGTCGACGTTGACCAGGTTGCAGGTCCCCGGCAGGCGGCCGTTGCGGAGGGCCATGAGCGTGATCGCCGCCTCGATTGCGCCGCTGGCTCCTAGCGGATGGCCGTACAGCCCCTTGGTGCCCGAGACGGGCACGGCCGCAGCGTGCTCACCGAGCGCGAGGTGCAGCGCCTTCGCCTCGGCCAGCTCGTTGAGCTGGGTGCTGGAGGCGTGGGCGTTGACATAGCCGATCTCCCCCGCCGCGACGCCGGCGTCGGCCAGCGCGGTGGTGATGGCCGCGGCCGCCGCCTCGCCGGAGGGGAGCGGCGCCGTGAGGTGGTAGGCATCGGTCGAGGCACCGAACCCGGCGACCTCGCCCAGGATCGTGGCGCGGCGCCGCTCGGCCGACTCCCAGGCCTCGAGCACGAGCATCGCCGCGCCCTCCGCCATGACGAATCCGTCGCGGTCCCGGTCGAACGGGCGCGACGCCGTGCCGGGTTCGTCGTTGCGCTGCGAGAGGACGCGAATCATGGCGAATGCGCCGTGGGTGAGGGGCGCCAGCGGTGCCTCTGCCCCGCCCGCCACCGCGACATCCACCATCCCCGAGCGAACCGCCTGGAAGGCCTGCCCGATGGCGACCGCGCCCGAGGCGCACGAGTTGGCGTTCCCGACTGCCGGGCCGCGAATGCCGAGGTCAATCGCCACGTTGCTGGCCCCGGCCCCGCCGAAGACGGCGGTCGCCAGGGTCGGCGCCACCGCCCGGACGCCGCCCAGGACGTATGCCGCGTGCTGCTCTTCGCCGAAGGCGACGCCACCCAGCGCCGACCCGATCCAGACCCCGGTGCGGCCGTCAGACCGATCGGCATCGGTCAGGCAGGACTGGCCGATGGCCATCCGCGCAGCGGCGACCGAGAGCTGGCTGAACCGGTCTAGCCGCCTCGCCCGCTTGGCATCGAGGTGGTCGCCGGGCACGAAGTCGTTGATCTGGGCAGCTATGCGCGATGGGAACGGCGAGGCGTCGAAGCGGTCGATCGCTTGGACCGCGGAGCGGTTGGCGAGGACGCCAGCCCACAGCCCATCCGCCCCGGAGCCGATGGGGGTCACGGCCCCGATGCCCGTCACCGCCACGCGCCTCATCCGCGGGCCTCGGCCAGGGCCTTCACGCGACGGAGGGTGCGACGAGCGATCGCCTCGACGAACTGTGGACCGATGACGCGCTCAGCCGCGAAGCCGCCGATCAGCGGCCAGCCGAGGTCCAGCTGGTGCTCGATGATGACGTCCCAGCCGCCGCCGCTCGGTTCGAAGCGCCAGGCGACCTGCATCCCTCGCGTCACGCCGCCGGTGTGCGTGAACTCGATCCGCCGCTGGTCCGGGAGGGGTCGCTGGATCGCCTCCCAGCGCACTGGGATCGGGCCGCGACGGGCGCCCATCGCGAAGCGTCGCTCCCCGTTCTCGGCCGGGAGACGGCGCACGTAGCGGTAGTGCGGCAGCCGTTCCGGCCAGCGCTCGACCTCGGCCGCCAGCGGGAAGATTCGCTCCAGCGGCGCGTCGATCTGGATCTGGACGCGGCTCTTCACGGCCGCAGCACCTGGGCCAGGAACAGCGGCGACAGCGCGTCGCTGGCCGGGCGGCAGTCACCGAGGGCGCTGCCGAGCCGTGCCGCCGCCTCCGGTCGTGTCGCGAGGCGCCGCAGCGCGTAGCCCATCAGCGGCGGGGCGGCCAGCATCCCCTGCACCAGCCAGGTGAGCGCGTCCTTGGCGGCGAACGCCCCGCGCCGTGCCGCGAGGTAGCGGGCTGAGGCCGCCTCGTCGAGCTCCTCGAGCGCCTCCGCAGCGGCTCTCGCCGAGCGAAGGGCGCGGTAGATCCCCTCGCCGGTAAAGGGGTCGATGAAGCCGGCGGCGTCCCCGATCAGCATCCAGCCCCGACCCGCCGCCCGCCGCACGCGGTGGCCGATCGGCGATGCGCCGATGATCGGGGTCAGCCGCGCGCGTCCACGCAGTCGCTCGGCAACGGCGGGGATCCCTTCGATGGCAGCGGCGAAGCGCTCCTCCGCCGGGCGCCGGTCGCCGTTCAGCGGGAGCGCCATGCCGACGTTGAGCCGATTGCCGGCCAGCGGGGCGAGCCCCACGTACCAGCCCGGTCCGACGTGCATCTCCCCGTGCTCGACCAAGTCGGGAACCCCCTCGTAGTGAGCGACCAGGCCGAGCCGTCTGAGCACCCCTACCCGGCCCTCCACCGAGACGGCCTGGCTGACGCGGGAGCGAGCCCCATCGGCCCCGATCAGCCATTGACAGCGGACGCCGCGCCGGCCCTCCGGGGTGCGCACGGTCGCCCGCAC
Organism: Candidatus Limnocylindria bacterium; assembly: GCA_036004845.1. Lineage (GTDB taxonomy): Bacteria > Chloroflexota > Limnocylindria > QHBO01 > QHBO01 > CF-167. The sequence goes on along the minus strand of DASYRA010000015.1, from coordinate 3,447 downwards.
CACGTGGCCGCCGATCCCGCCCACGCCACCGCGCCACCCGACGTCGACGAGGGAGGTGTGCTCCATGAGGCGGACACCGCTGGCAACCGCGTGGGCTGCCAGGGTGGCGTCGAACCTGGTCCGCTCCAGGCCCCAGGCGTCGCGCTGTCCGCCTTCGTCGTGGTACCGGATGTCGACCGCGTCGTCGCCCCGGATGACCCGCATCCCGGCCAGCGGCAGCGCATCCGCCTTCCAGGCGTCCTCAGCGAGGCCGAGCGTACGCAGCTCCTCGACGATGCGCGGGCTGGCGTACTCGGCGCAGGCCTTCGCCCGCGGATGGGCGCGAGCCTCCGCCAGGAGGACGTCGCGGCCCGCTGCCGCGAGCTTCGCCGCCACGGCCGACCCGGCAGGGCCGGCGCCGACCACCAGGACCTCGCACTGGAGGACGGGGGTACTCATCGGTACACCGTCGTCACGCGCGGCCAGAACCGCGCGCTCCTCGATGCGCGCCGCAACCCGGCTCGGCCGGCGAGCGTGTCAAGCTCGGCCAGGGTGTAGGCGCGACGCGCTGAGAGGACGCCGTCGTGCCGCGTGTAGGACCCCCGACTCAGGGCCAGGACCGTCGCGGCCGTCATCGCGAATGGCAGCAGGCCGCGCCGCAGGTCGTTGATCACGACCCCCAGCCCGGAGACACGGCGCATCTCGGCGAGTGCGGTGATCGCTTCGTCTGGGTCGAAGTGGTGCATCAGCAGAGAGGCGTGCGCCACATCCACCTCGCCGTCGCCGAGCGGCAGGGCACGTGCGTCGGCCAGCAGCAGCGAAACATGGTCCGTACCGGCCAGGTTACGGGCGGCGATCTCGAGGATCTCCTGCCGCACGTCCGAGGCGATCACCTCGACGTGCCGGCGCTTGCGGAGGCGCCGCACGAAGTCACCCGACCCGGTCCCCACGTCCAGCACCGTCGCCTCCGTCTGCCCGCCCAGCAGCCGTTCGACGGCCCGCACGCTGTCGCCGACGCCGCCCGGGAGCCGATTGAGCATCGCCATCTCGCGCAGGTTGGTGCACAGCTCAATGGGGTCGAGCTGCTCCCCGTCGAGCAGCTCGTGCGCAGGGGACCGGGCGGTGAGGAGGATGGCCACGAGGTGGTCACTATGCGCGATGTCCCCGTGCGGCGCAGCCATGGCACCATGCCGCCATGCGACTGGACCCGACCATCACCGCGGTCGACGCCCATGCCGGCGGCGAGCCGGGGCGGGTCATCATCGGCGGGGTGCATGACGTGCCGGGCGCGACCATGCTCGAGAAGCGCGACCACCTGGCTGCGCACGGCGACAACCTGCGACGCCTGATGCTGCGCGAGCCGCGCGGCTACCCCGCCTCCTGTTGCAATCTCGTCCTCCCCCCGACCGACCCAAGGGCCGATGCCGGCTTCGTGATCATGGAGCAAGCCGAGTACCCCGCCATGAGCGGCTCTAACACGATCTGCACCGCCACGGTGCTGATCGCCGAGAGGCTGGTGCCGGTGACCGAGCCGATCACCCAGCTCACCCTCGAGGCGCCAGCGGGTCTGATCAAGGTCCGCGCCGAGGTGCGCGACGGCAAGGCCACATCGATCACCTTCGAGAACGTGTCCGCCTTCGCGATCGAGATCAACGCCCCGGTCGAGGTGCCGGAGGTCGGCCGGGTGAAGGTCGACGTCGCCTGGGGCGGGATGTTCTACGCCATCATCGAGGCATCGGCGCTGGGCCTGGGGCTGACCCCAGACGAGGGACGCGACATCGTGCGGCTGGGCGAGATGGTCAAGGCCGCGGCCCGGGAGCAGATCCCGGTGGCGCATCCCGACCACCCCGAGATTCGCGGCATCAGCATCGTCGAGCTGACCGCCCCGGCGACCCTGGCCGGCGCCCACGGCAAGAACACCGTGGTGGTCTCGTCCGGGACCCTCGACTGGGACCGTCCCGAGTCGTTCACCGGCGTCCTCGACCGCTCCCCGTGCGGCACCGGAACCTGCGCCCGGATGGCGGTGCTGCACGCCCGCGGCAAGCTCCGTATCGGCGAGGACTTCGTGCACGAGGGGATCCTGGGGACCGCCTGGACCGGCCGGCTGCTGCGCGAGACGACGGTCGGCCCGTACCACGCCGTGGTGCCACAGCTGACCGGCAGCGCCTGGATCACCGGCCGGGCCGAGTACGCGCTCGATCCGGACGACCCATTCCCGGAGGGCTTCACCGTCGGCGACCTGTGGGGGCTGGCCGACTAGGCATCTTCCCCCCAGCCCGACGGTGCCCTATGATGCAGGACCCGCGGTCGAACGCGGTCAGGTTGACCCGCCCGATGGGCGAGCGCAGACCCCCCAAGAGGACGATGCGAATGGCGACGGTCACCTTCGATCACGTATTCAAGCGCTTCCCCGGCGACGTCGTGGCGGTCAACGACCTCGACCTGAAGGTGGCGGACGGGGAGTTCCTCGTCCTGGTGGGCCCTTCCGGCTGCGGCAAGACCACCGCACTGCGCTGCATCGCCGGGCTCGAGACCATCAGCGAGGGGCGCCTCCTGATCGGCGACCAGGTCGTGAACGACGTGGCCCCCAAGGACCGCGACATCGCCATGGTCTTCCAGAGCTACGCCCTCTACCCGCACATGTCGGTCTTCGACAACCTGGCCTTCGGGCTGAAGCTGCGCAAGATGCCGAAGGCCGAGATCGACACGCGGGTCCGCGAGGCGGCCGGGATCCTCGGCCTGGATCGATACCTCGATCGCAAGCCAAAGGCCCTGTCCGGTGGCCAGCGCCAGCGGGTCGCCCTCGGCCGGGCGATCGTCCGCGAGCCGAAGGTCTTCCTCATGGACGAGCCGCTCTCCAACCTCGACGCAAAGCTGCGTGTCCAGACCCGGGCCGAGATTGCGCGCATCCATCGGCGCCTGGGTACCACGATCGTGTACGTCACCCACGACCAGGTCGAGGCGATGACGATGGGCGACCGGATCGCGGTCATGAAGGACGGACTGCTGCAGCAGGTGGGGACGCCTGAGGAGCTCTACACGCACCCCGCCAACCTGTTCGTGGCCGGCTTCATCGGGTCGCCGGCGATGAACTTCGTCACCGTCACGACCGCCGGCGGCGAGCTGATGATGGGTCAGACGAAGCTGAGCCTGGCAGGCGAGCCGGCCAGGGTCGTCGCTGCCCAGACACCCGGAAGGAACCTGACCATCGGGTTCCGGCCGGAGCACCTTGCCCTGGCGAACGGGAGCGGCGATACCGCCACGCGGTTCCCCGCGGTTGTTGACGTGGTCGAGTACCTCGGCAACGAGGAATTGATTCACGCGCGGGCGGAGGGAAACGACATCGTCGCGATCCTCCCGTCCGACAAGAAGGTCAAGCCGGGTGACAACGTCGAGCTGGCCGTGCCGCTCGACCGGCTCTTCGTCTTCGACCCCGAATCCGAAAGGGCCTTGGTCAGTTGACTGCGC
>DASYRA010000014.1:0-12137 GCA_036004845.1 Candidatus Limnocylindria bacterium | reverse complement strand
GCGAGCCGGCGGCAGGTCGACAAGTTTCGCGGGAGGGTGGCCGCGAACACGGGGGACGGCCTGATCTCGATGTTTGACGGAGCCGAGCGCGCCGTCCGTTGCGGGGCGGCGATCACCGAGGAGGCCGTGCGCCTCGGTCTTGGCCTGCGCTGCGGCATCCACACCGGCGAGGTGGAGGTCATCCCCGACAACATCCACGGCGTGGCCGTGCACATCGTCAGCCGAGTCATGGCGCTTGCCACCGCGGGCGAGGTGCTCGTCTCCGGGACCACCTACGAGCTGGTCGCCGATTCAGACCTGCGCTTCGAGGATCGGGGCAGCCACGAGCTCAAGGGCGTCAAGGGCGCCCGTCAGATCTGGGCCCTCGCCTCCTGACCCCGTGAAGATCGACCCCGAGCGGATCCGCCGCCTCCACTACGGCTACATCGTCGCGCCGGAGGGGACCGAGAACGCCGGCCAGCCGATCCCGGTCGTCGGCTACCTGATCGAGCATCCCAGGGCGCGGATCCTGTTCGACACCGGTATCTCGCCGATGGACGACGAGACGCGCCAGCGATATCTTCCCCGCGGCGCGCCGGTGGAGGAGGTGCTCGCCGGCATCGGCCTGAGCCTGGGGGACATCGACCTGATCGCGAACTGCCACCTCCACGCCGACCATGCCGGCGGCAACTCGACGTTCCCCGGAGTCCCCGTTTACGTCCAGGAGGCGGAGCTCGAGGTGGCGCGCACGACCGAGCACACCTACCCCGCCTACACCTTCGACTTCCCCGACGTCCGGCTCGAGGTCGTCCGCGGCGAGGCTGAGATCGTGCCCGGCGTCCGCCTCATCCCGACTCCCGGCCACACCGTTGGCCACCAGGCCCTGGTCGTGGAGACCCGTGCCGGGCGCGTCCTCCTCGCCGGGCAGGCCTTCAACAACGCATCCGAGTTTAGCTTCGCCGCCTTCTCGCATCGGCTCGACGCCGCGGGCCTCGACACGATCGGGACCTTCCCGCCCTGGATGCCGCGCATCGCCGCGCTGGCGCCGCAGCGCGGCTACTTCGCGCACGACCTCCTGACCTACGAGCCTGATCCCGCCGATCTCGGCCACCCGCGGGCGATGTAGGGAGTCACTGCGCGCATCGAGCCCGCTCGGCCGCCCCATCAGTGGCACTTGTATATCCACGCATTTGCGCGGCGGACGCGTCGCTTTACCAGTACGGCTGGTGCCGGTCTGCCCCAGGCAAGGTTGAGCTCCGGTCAAGCATCGGACCTGCGCCTCCGCGCCCCGATGTACAAATGGGGCTTGTCAGGCGCGGCACGGTCAGACACGAAAGAGCCCCGGCTTGGAGGCCGGGGCTTTGGGCGCGAGAGGAGTAGGGACTAGTGGCAGCCGCCTGCCTTGGCGGGGGAGCCATCGGTGTTGAAGGACTGCCCGCAGGAGCAGCTGCTCACCGCGTTAGGGTTGTTGATCGCGAAGCCCGAGCCCATCAGCGAGTCGACGTAGTCGATCTCGGCGCCGGCCACGTGCTGGGCGCTGAAGGCGTCGATCACGATCGGCACGCCGGCGTGGTCCTCGACGCGGTCGTCATCGGCGATCTTGTCGTCGAACGCCAGGCCGTAGCTGTAGCCCGAGCATCCGCCGCTCTTCACGAAGAGACGCAGGGCGGCATCGGCCTTGCCTTCGCGTGAGCGCAGCTCCTGCACCTTGGTCGCGGCGGCGTCGGTCATGCTGACCAGCAGCTCAACCGGTGCGGGGGCGGCCAGCGGGGCCGATGGGGCCTTCTGCGGCGTCGATTCAGTCATCGTCATGGGATCGGTTGTCTCCTCTGGCGCGGTGTGCGCGGCGTCGCTGGGAATTCGCTTCGGAAAGTATAGCAGCGGGAGTTGTCAACACGGCAATGGCCCGATCGGCTAGGCCATCCCGCTACCGCGAATGCCCAGGTCCGCGCAGCCGATTGCGCAGGGCCCACATCGTCCCGACAACAAGGCTCGCCGCAACGCCACCTGTGAGCAGAATTGGGACCCACTCGACCGTGGTGACGGTCGGGCAAACGCTTGCACTGCACTGCAGGCCCGGTCCCTCGACGTTGGCGAAGACCGGGACCGCCCAGTTGGCGACGACGATCAGGATCACGATCCAGGCGGCAAGGGCGGCGACGGACCAGGCCGACACCCTGCGAGCCCACTTCGTCATGCTCCAACCGTAGCGCGAACCACAGCGATTTCAATGGGAATCGCGGCGCACGGGCCCGCCCATCGGTACACTCACATCCCACCTGACGCACCGAGGCACTGAGAGCCGTGAAGCTTGCCAGCCGCATGGAGCGGATCGGGACCGAGACCGCCTTCGAGGCGGCGGCGCGCGCCCGTGCACTCGAGGCCACCGGCCGCGACGTCATCCACCTCGAGATCGGCGAGCCAGACTTCGACACGCCGCGCCATGTGAGCGACGCAGCGGTCAAGGCACTGATCGACGGCAAGATGACGCACTACCCGCCGGCCCCCGGCATTGCGCCGCTGCGGGCCGCCATTGCGGACGACGTGAAGCGTTGGAAGGGGATCGAGGCGACGGCGGACCAGGTGATCGTCACCCCCGGCGCCAAGCCGATCATGTTCTACGCGATGCTCGCCCTCATCGACGAGGGTGACGAGGTCATCTATCCCAACCCCGGCTTCCCGATCTACGAGTCCATGGCCCGATACGTGGGCGGGACCGCGGTGCCGGCGCCGCTGCGCGAGGCCAACGACTTTCGGATGGACGTCGAGGAGGTGGCCTCCCTGGTGACCGATAAGACTCGGCTGATCGTCACCAACTCGCCGCACAACCCGACTGGCTCGATCCTGACCCCCGACGACCAGCGCGAGATCGCGCGGATCGCGGTCGAGCACGACCTGGTCGTCCTGGCCGATGAGATCTACGGCCGCCTCCAGTACGAGGGTGAGCCGCTCTCCATCGCCACGCTGCCCGGCATGGAGGACCGAACGATCACGCTCGATGGCTTCAGCAAGACGTTCGCGATGACCGGCTGGCGGCTCGGCTATGGGATCGTGCCGACCTGGCTCATGCCGTCATTCAGCCGCCTGGTGATCAACTCGGTGAGTGGCACGAATGCCTTCGCCCAGGCCGGCGCGGTGGCCGCCCTGACGGGCCCCCAGGACGCAGCCGACACCATGCGCGCGGAGTTCATCGCCCGTCGCTCGCTGATCGTGGAAGGATTCAACGCGATCCCCGGTGTCAGCTGCGTCATGCCGCACGGCGCCTTCTACGCCTTCCCGAACATGACTTCGTTCGGCCGGAGCAGCAACGAGATCGCCGACCACCTGCTCTACGACGCGGGCGTCTGTGGCCTCTCCGGGACCGCCTTCGGCAGCTTCGGCGAGGGCTACCTGCGCTTCAGCTACGCCAACTCGCGCGAGAAGATCTCCGCCGCCCTGGAGCGGGTCGGCGAGTCGCTGGTCAAGCTGGAGCGGACCGGCGCGCTCGTCCACGCATGACCACCATCCAGCAGCGGACCGCGGACCGCCTCTACGACGAGGCCGTCGGCTCGTTCGAGGACTGGGACGCGATCCGCGAGATCATCGACGAGGCGATCGACCTGGCGCTGAACTACCGCCAGAGCGGCCATCCCGGCGGCTCGCGTTCCAAGGTGCACATGTTCCTGGCGCTCCTCCTGTCGGGGGCCATGCGCTGGGATGTGCGCAAGCCGTGGCGGCCGTTCGCGGACAGGTTCGTGCTGTCGGCCGGCCACACGATCCCGCTGGTGTACGCCACGCTGGCGGTCCTCAACGAGGTGCTGAGAGCCCGGGCCGAGCGCGATCCCGACCCGGCCTTCACCTTCCCCGATGACGGCCGCTGGGCCCTCACCTGGGAGGACCTGCTGAAGCTGCGCCGTCGCGGCGGGCTCCCCGGCCACGCCGAGATGGAGGGGAAGACCCTCTTCATCAAGTTCAACACCGGGCCATCCGGGCACGGCCAGCCGCCGTCCGCCGGCGAGGCCGTCGCGCTCAAGCTGGCAGGTGCGGAGGAAGTGAAGGTCTTCGTGGTGGAGGGCGAGGGCGGCCTGACCCCCGGTGCCAGCCATGAGACGCGCAACTCGGCCTGGGGGCTGGGCCTCAACAATCTCGTCTACCTGCTCGACTGGAACGACTACGGGATCGACGACCCGGCCATCTCGAGCGTGGTCCCAGGCACCCCGCAGTCGTGGTTCGAGGCCTATGACTGGCGCGTGACGGGGACCATGGAGGGCTCCGAGTGGGGTCCGGTGACCCGCGCAGTGCTGGAGGCGGCGCGGGGCGAGAACCCGGATCGGGTCCCGTCAGTGGCCTGGTTCAAGACCCGCAAGGGCCGCGGCTACGGCAAGTACGACAACAAGAGCCACGGCACGCCGCACGCCATGAACTCGCCCGAGTTCTGGGCGGTGCGCAGGGAGTTCATGGCCCGTCACGGGGTCGAGTACGCCGGCGTTGACGAGCCGGCACCGAAGGACGCGGCCGAGCAGCAGGCGCAGGCCCGCCACAACTTCGGGGTGGCGATGGGCGTCCTGCGCGACAACACCACGCTGGTCGATGCCATCAGCGACCGGCTGGTCGAGGTGGCCGGACTCGTGCCCGACCACGTCGAGGGCTTCAACCTCGGCGGCCGGGGGGCCGAGATCTTCAGCGACGGGCGCATCACGGATGCCCACGCCTATCCCCCCGAGATGTGGAAGCCCGCCGGCGAGAAGGCCGCCAACCGCTCCGCGCTCGCCACCTGGGGCTCGTGGGTCAACGCCTACGCGAAGCAGGAGTTCGGCCGGCCGCTGTTCATCGTCTGCTCCGCGGACCTGGCCGAGTCGACCAACATCGCCGGCTTCGCCAAGGACTTCGGCGAGATGCCGGGCTGGGGCTGGTACCAGCGCGATACGAACCCGCGCGGCGCATTGCTGCCCCAGCAGATCACCGAGTTCACGAACTCCGGCGTGACGGTGGGGATCGCCACCGTCAACCTCGCGGATGACCCGATGTCCTCCTTCAACGGGTTCTGGGCCGCCTGCTCGACCTACGGCTCCTTCTCGTACCTCAAGTACGGGCCGATGCGCCTCTTCTCGCAGCTCGCGCAGGACTGCGAGCTCAAGGTCGGCAGGGTGATCTGGGTGGCGGGCCACTCCGGCCCCGAGACGGCCGAGGACTCGCGCACCCACTTCGGCATCTACGAAACCGGCGTCACGCAGCTCTTCCCGGAGGGACACGTCATCGACCTGCACCCGTGGGAGTACAACGAGGTGCCGGTCGTGTTGGCCGCCGCCCTCGCCACCGATGTCCCCATCGTCGCCCTGCACCTGACCCGGCCGACGGTCGACATCCCCGATCGCGCGGCCCTGGGCATGGCCTCGCATTTCGAGGCGGCCCGCGGGGCGTACCTGATCCGCGACGTCGCCTCCGGCACGCCGTCGGCCGGGACGGTCTACGTCCAGGGCACGGTGACGACCGCCAACGTGGTCAAGACACTGCCGCAGCTCGACCAACGGGGCCTCAACGTCCGCATCGTGGCCTGCATCTCGCCCCAGCTCTTCCGGCGCCAGGACGCGGCATACCAGGCGAGCATTCGCTCCGACTCCGACAAGTGGAGCGGGATGGCCATCACCAATCGTGCGTTCAAGCTGATGACCGACTTCGTCGAGGGGCCGGTCGCGAAGGAGTACTCGCTCTCATCGGACTTCGACAACCGCTGGCGCACCGGCGGGACGGTCGACGAGGTGATGGACGAGGCACACCTGGGGCCAGGGCACATCCTCGACGCGATCGAGCGCTACGCGGCCGACCGTGAGGCGCGCCACGCGCGGCTGCGCGAGATCATCGCCGGCATCGGGGAAGACTGAGGCGATGCCGGACACCCACCCGCACCCGTACGAGCATCAGCCGCCGCGTCGGCCGTCGCACCTCGCCCGCCGCACCACGCCGCCACCGGAGCGGCCGGCGCCGCCGAACCTGCGCTACCTGGTGTACGTCGGTCTGGCGCTGACCGCAGTGGTGGTGGCGCTGGCGGTGCCGTACATCATCGGCTACCTGATCCAGCTGGTGACGGGCTAGACCTTCGCCGTCCAGACCAGGACGTCTTGGCCCACCACCTTGATGTCGGGGCGCACCAGCGGCGGCAGGTCGATCGGGTAGGCCCGGATGTCGCCCGCGTAGCCGGTCTCCTCCGACCAGCTGGCCCTTCCGTTGGCGAGCTCGCCGGCGAGGTTGAAGCTGGCGTTGTGGCACGGGCAGCGCAGGTCCTGCCACTCCGAGCGGTAGTAGAGGGTGCAGCCCATGTGGGTGCACACCGAGCTGAGGGCGCGGATGGTCCCCGCATCGTTGACGATGAACCCGCCGAAGGCGATCGTGGTGAACCGAACCGCGGCGCCCTCAGGCAGCTCGTCCAGGGTGGCGACCGCGACCCATTCCCCGTCGCGCACACCCAGTGGGCGTCCGTTGGTCTGCAGCGGAGCTGGTCCCGCGGCTCGCAGGATGGAGCTCATGCTGGCCCCGGCCGCCAGGCCGCCCGCCGCGCCGAGCCCGACTCGCAGCAGGTCACGCCGGGTGAGCCGGATCCGACGGAAGGAGGTGCCAGCCGGCGGCGCCCATTCCTGGACCGAGCTGATCCCCGCATCGGCATCCCGCATCCGCAGCCGCAGCTGCTCGACGAAGGCCGGATCGGGCACGCCGCGCGTCGGGTCGCTCGCAGCCGCCAGCTCCGCCGCCAGGCGCGCCATCGGCGCCTCGTCGCCGACCACCCCATCGGGGGCCGGGCGTCCGCCCTCGAGCAGGGTGTCGATGAAGCGATCGAGCGCCTCGTTGCGGTCGTCAGCCATCGGTCTCGACCATCAGCGCGGCCTTGCGCAGCGCGCGGTATTGGAGGACCTTGGCATTCCCCTTGCTGATGCCGAGCCGCGCCGCGGTCTCAGCGACCGACAGCCGGTGCAGGAAGCGCAGCTCGAGCACCCGGGCGTACTGCTTGGGGAGTTGCTTCAGGAGTCCGCGGACCGCCGTCTCGGCACGGACTGCCTCGGCATCGGCGTGGCGACTGGCTTGCGGCGTCACCGGCTCCCACGAGCCAGCCACCTTGTTGACGTCGACCTGGGGCAGGCGGTAGAAGGCGCGCCAGTAGTCGGCGACCGCGTTCTGGGCGACGCGGTACAGCCAGGCGGAGATCTGCGGTGCCGGCCGGTCGACGTCGAGCTGCTCGACGGCGCGCATGAAGACCTGCCCGGTCAGGTCCTCCGCGTCCGGACGATTGCCGACGCGGGCGTAGACGAACCGATGGATGGCCAGGACGTGCTGGTCGTAGATCGCCTCGAACCGGGGGCGCGGATCGCGGGGCCTGTCAGCTCTGGCCATTCATGTTCGATACGCCGGGGGTTACGCGCTAGGCGTCCCGCGGGCGAAGGGGGGCCAGCAGCGCAGCGATCTCCTCGAGGAAGATCGCATCGGTCTGGTCGTAGGCGGCCAGGTCCGACCCGTCGATGTCGATCTCGCCCGCCACCTGGCCGTCGGCGAAGATGGGGACCACGATCTCGCTGCGCGTCGTGCTGAAGCAGGCCAGGTAGCGGGGATCCGCCTCGACGTCGTCGACGATGACGGTCTGGCCCGATGCAGCGGCGGCTCCACACAGGCCGGAGCCGATGGGGATGCGGGTGTGCTCGGTCGCCTCGGGGCCGATCCACGGCCCGAGCACCAGCTCCGTCCCGCTCGGATCGAGCCAGTAGATGCCGACCCAGTCGTAGTGGGCGAAGCGGTCGTGCAGCAGCTCCACTGCGCGCTGAGCGGCGGCCTCGGTGCCGGGGGCCTCGGCGATGGCGCTGCGGATGAGGTTGAGGGCGTCGCCGTGCTCGACAGGGCGCTCCTCGGCGACCGGGTGGCTCACTGGTTGGGCGCCCAGCGGTCGGCCCAGCGGTCGATCCCGACGATGGCCCGGCGCAGGTCCGACCCCTTGGTGGTGAGCGAGTACTCGACCCAGGGCGGGACCTCGGAAATCTTGATGCGGTCCACCAGCCCCTCGTCCTCGAGCAGCTTGAGGCGCTGCGACAGCGTCGCCGAGTTGGCGCCGCCGAGCGCGTCCTGCAGCTCGCAGAAGCGCTGGGTCCGCTCCCCGAGCGCCCGGACAATGCGCATCACCCACTTCTGGCCCAGGACGTTGAGGGCGGCGGTTGCGGCGCCCTCGCTGCGCAGGGCGGCCGCTCGGCGCTCGGCGCGTGAGCGGTGCGCCGGCCTAGGCGTAGCGCGGTGCGGGGCGGGCTCCATCATCAGGCGGCGGACGATAGCACCGCCCCCATGGAGGGTCAATCGAGGCTAGGCGTCGGTCCCGCGGGCGTTCTGAATCGGGAGCGAGTCATATCGCTTCCAGCGGTAGATGAGGGTCGACGCGGTCCAGCACGCAACGAAGACGCCGATGATCCCGAAGCCGATGATCCCGAAGTCCAGGTTGCGTGCGAACTCCCAGAAGCCCCCGTTCAGCCCGAACCGCTCGGCGACGATCGACAGCACCTCGATCCCGCCGATGGCGAAGGCGATCAGCACCGAGACGAAGGTGATATTCAGGTTGTAGTAGAGCTTGCGGATCGGCTTCACGTAGGCCCACCCATAGGCCCCGAGCATCAAGACCCCGTCGGTGGCGTCGACCAGCGACATCCCGGCCGCGAAGAGGGCCGGCAGGACCAGGATGAAGCCGATCGGCACGTGGTTGGCGCCCGACGTCGCCGCCAGGCCGAGCAGCGCCACCTCCGACGCGGTGTCGAAGCCGAGGCCGAAGAGCAGACCCAGCGGGTACATGTGCCAGCTGTGGCGGATGGCGCGCAGCATCGGCCGGAAGATGCGTGCCAGCAGGCCGCGCTCGTTGAGGAACTCCTCCAGGGTCGCCTCGCTGTACGCGCCACCCCGCGCCACTCGCCGGAAGATGCGGTAGATGTCGATCAGGACCACCAGGTTGATGACGCCGATGAGCAGCAGGAAGGCCGCCGAGACGGTCGTGCCGATCAGGCTGCCGATCTCCTGCAGCGCCGGGATGTCGGTGATCACCGATGCGAACACGGCGATGACCACCGACAGGGCGACCACCACGGTCGAGTGCCCGAGCGAGAAGAAGAGGCCCACCGCCACGGGTCGCCGCCCGTCCTGCATGAGCTTGCGGGTGGTGTTGTCGATGGCGGCGATGTGGTCCGCGTCGACCGCGTGGCGCAGGCCGAAGGTGTAGGCCAGGAATGCGGTCGGGAGAAGGATCGGGTAGGAGATCGAGGCGACCAGGGCAACGCCCCAGGCCACCACGTTGAATGCGATGAGCAACGCGTACATGCGCACGATGCGGGTCCGGACCGGGCCGGCGGTTCGCAGGAGACGCAGCGCGCTGTCGACCATCGTTCCTCCTCGGAGATTCTAGGCGGCGGCCGCGCCTTACTGCAAGCTGTTGCATTAGCAATGTGTCCCTGGAATACGAAGAGGGATCAGACCCGCATCAACCCGAAGGGCCGGCGCTCGCGCGCCGGCCCTTCCGTTGCTTCGCGAGAGCTTGCCTACTGCACGTGGATCACGGTCTGCATCGTGGCGTGGATCTTGCAGGTGATCTGGTAGTCGCCGGCCTCGTTGAACGTGACCACGACGGTACCGCCCGCGCCGATTGGCGAATCGACGCACGCGTCGACCGCGGCCGTACCGCCGGTCCCCTCGGTCACGGTATGACCAACCGCGTCATTGTTGGTGAAGGCGACCGCCTGGCCGGCTGTGATCGTGATCTCATCCCCGAAGCTGTTCCCGGAGATGGTGTCGGTCGCGCTCGGCGACGCATCGGGGGTCAGCTCGCAACGGGCCGTGCCGGCTTCGCTCGGCGCAGCCTCGCTGGCTGCGGGCTGGCTGGCCGCGGCCTGGCTGGCTGCGGGCTGACTCTCTGCCCCCGCCGGGCTCGGCGACGAGCTGGAGTTGCACGCGGCCAGTGCCAGGACGAGCGCGCCGAGGCTCGCTCCGACGGTTGTTGGGCGGAGGAAGGTCCGAGTCGATACGGTGGTGGACATCGGGTCTGCTCCTGTTGGTTTGACGTCATTCTTTGATACGTCTCGGGTTGCACCCTATCGGATTTGACGCGGTTGTGCACGGACCGCACACTCAGCCTCCATCCATCAACCCGCCCCGCCCGTCGAGCATGCCGCAGACCACCATCTACGTCGCGCCCCGGCTCGCCGGGACGCTCGGGACCATCCCTCCGGCGGTCGCCACCGTCGAGCTTTCGCGACTCTTCGGTCGGAGCGCCGCGCTCGCCGGCGTCTCGCTGACCGTCGAGATGGGCCGCACCGTCGCCCTGCTCGGACCGAACGGCGCGGGCAAGACGACGCTGCTGCGGATCCTGGCCACGGCCATCCGCCCCTCCTACGGCTCCCTGTCGATCGACGGGATCGACGCCCTGGGCGACCCCGAGCAGGTGCGCGGCCGCGTCGTCTACCTCTCGCACGCCACCGCGCACTACGACGACCTGACCGCGGAAGAGAACCTCCGCTTCGCCGCGACGATGTTCGGTTGGGGCGAGCGCGAGGGAATGCCGGTCGTTCAGGATGCACTTGCCACCGTCGACCTGGACGGCGTCGCGGGTGAGCGCGTCCGCACCTACTCGGCCGGGATGCGCAAGCGGCTGGCCCTGGCGCGGGTCCTCGTCGCGCGGCCGTCGCTGCTTCTCCTCGATGAGCCGCACGCCGCGCTGGACGCGGATGGGATGGCCCTCGTCGATCGGCTCATCGGCCTCTGGAGGGACGCGGGCGTGACGGTGATGATCGCCTCGCACCAGGCGGAGCGGGTGAGCTCCCTCGCCGACGCAACCGTGCGGCTGGATGGCGGCCTGCTGGCCGAGGTGAGCGGTGCAGGAGTCGCGGCCGGACCGGTCGGTGCGTCGCAGCGCCGGGGCATCGCCGTGGCCGGGCTGGACCGATGACCGACCTGCGGCGTGGCCTGGCGGTGGCGGTGGCGATCGCGCGCAAGGATGCGATCTCCGAGCTGCGCGGCCGCCAGGCGGCCGGCTCGACCCTCTTCTTCGCCGCGATCGTCCTCCTCCTCTTCGGCTTCGCGCTGGGCCCCGATTCGCAGCGCCTGGGCGAGGCGGCGCCGGGCCTCCTGTGGCTGGCGATCGCCTTCGGTGGGCTGCTCACCATGGCGCGGCTGCACCAGCTCGAGGCCGATGACGGTGCCTTCGAGCAGCTCGCCCTGTACCCGGTCGACCGTCGCGCGATCTATGCGGGCAAGGCGCTGGCCGGGGCGGCTGCCATGCTCGTGCTCGGCGGGCTGCTGCTGCCGGTGGTGGCGATCCTGTACGGCATCCCGATCGGGGCAGCCTGGCTGACGCTGCTTGCGGTGGTGGTGCTGGGAGCCATCGGCTTCGCGGCCATCGGCACCGCCTATGCCGGGCTGACGGTCCGGATGCGCGCCCGCGAGGTGATGCTGCCGCTGCTGATGCTGCCGATCGTGGCGCCGCTCCTCCTTGCCGCCGTGAAGGCCACCGTGGCCGCGCTCGGCGGCGATCCGCTCGGGGAGCTGGGATCGTGGCTCCAGCTGCTGGTTGCGTTCGACGTCATCATGCTGGTGGTCGGGGCCGGCACCTACGGCTTCCTGCTGGAGGACTGATGAAGACCCGCATCCTTGGGTTCGTGGCGCTCACCGCCGTCGTCGGGGCAGCCATCAACGGGCTGTTCGTGGTGCCCGCCGACCTCAACCAGGGAGACGCGCAGCGGGTGATGTACGTGCACGTCGCATCGGCCTGGCTGGCGTATGCCTCGTTCGGCGTGACCGCGCTGGCCGGCCTGGCGTACCTGGTCCGGCGCGACCTTCGGCTGGACGCGCTGGCGCTGGCCGGTGCCGAGGTGGGAGTGATGTTCACCGCCTTCGCCATCTGGGGCGGGATGATGTGGGGCAAGCCGGTATGGGGCGTCTACTGGCAGTGGGAGGACCCACGCCTGACGACGACCGCATTGCTTCTGGCGCTGTACGTGGGCTACCTGCTCCTCCGCCGATTGACCGATGACCCTGCCCGTCGCGCGGCGCGCGCCGCCGTGGTGGGGCTGATCGCC
Source organism: Candidatus Limnocylindria bacterium (assembly GCA_036004845.1). Taxonomy (GTDB): domain Bacteria; phylum Chloroflexota; class Limnocylindria; order QHBO01; family QHBO01; genus CF-167. The sequence goes on along the minus strand of DASYRA010000014.1, from coordinate 96 downwards.
GCGGTCGACATCCCGATCGTCCATTTCAGCGTGATCTGGTGGCGCGGCCTGCACCAGGGCCCGACGATCGGCGACCCGTCGAAGTTCCTGAACCCG
>DASYRA010000013.1:0-14989 GCA_036004845.1 Candidatus Limnocylindria bacterium | reverse complement strand
CCGCTCGGGGAGCCCCGGAGCGCTGGTCCTCGGTGCAATCCTCATCGTGCTGGGGCTCATCTTCCTCATCGGTCAGTGGCTGAACATCGACATCAGCAAGGCGACCTGGCCGTTCTACGTGATCGCGCCCGGCGTGGCGCTGGCCGCCCTGGGGCTGACTCAGCGGCGCGGCTCGGGACTGACGATTGCCGGCAGCGTGGTCACCATGATCGGCCTGGTCCTGCTCTACCAGAACGCGACCGACCGGTTCGAGAGCTGGGCATATGCCTGGGCGCTGGTCGGGCCCGGTGGCAGCGGGATCGGGATGCTCCTGTACGGCACGCGAAGCGGCGACCGCAAGATGGCCCGCGACGGGTTCTTCGCGATCCTCTCCGCGCTCGGCATCTTTGCGGTGGGGCTCGTCTTCTTCGAGGGGATCATCGGCATCAGCGGCAAGCCCTGGGCGCTGCAACCGTGGGTGCTGCCGGCCGCCGTCATCGTGCTGGGCGTGGTCCTCCTGCTGCGGGGCTTGACCTTCCGCGATCATCGCGGGCCCGCCTGGGAGGGCGAGCACGGCGACGACGGCCCGCCGGTCCCGAGCACACCGGATGACGCCGGCACGCCACCCGAAGCCGCGACCGTCAGCGCGGCCGAGGAACCCCCAGCGGAGGACTGAACCCGGTCGATGCTGGAGATCCATCCGGTCACCGCCGACCGCTGGGAGGAGCTGGCCGAGTTCTTCGGCTCGAGCGGTGCCTTTGGGCATTGCTGGTGCACCTGGTGGCGGCAGACCGCGGCTGAGTTCAGCCATGGGGTCGAGGCGGGAGGCGCCGCGAACCGCTCCCTGATGCACGAGATCGTCGAGGCGGGCTCCGAGCCCGGCCTCCTCGCCTACCGGGACGGGAGGCCCGTCGGCTGGGTGAGCGTCGCTCCGCGCCCGCAGTACGGGCGCATCCTTCGCTCTCGCCGCATCGGGCCGGTGCCGGAGGAGGCACTCGACGAGCGAGTCTGGTCGGTCGTCTGCTTTTGGATCCCGCGCAAGGAGCGGGGCAAGGGCGTCGCGAACGATCTGTTGAAGGGAGCGGTCGAGCACGCGCGTGCGCGGGGTGCCAGGCACCTGGAGGCGTACCCGGTCGACACCGCCCGCGGTCGCCAGCCCGCGGCAAACCTCTTCACCGGGACCCTGGCCATGTTCCGGCGCGCCGGCTTTCACGAGGTAGAGCGACCGCGAGGCGCCCAGCTGGTGGTGCGGCGGGACCTGTAGCAGAGGCCGCCCCTATCCTTAGCGGCGCCATGGCAGCCGACGAGCAGACCGAGACCGAGCGGATCGAGCGCGCCCTCGAGGGGGTGAATGCCGGCTACATCGCCGAGATGCAGGAGCGCTGGATCGCGGACCCGGCCTCCGTCGACCCGGAGTGGCGCGCCCTCTTCGAGCCGGCCATCGCCGAGCCGGCCATCGCCCGGCCGCCCGATCTCCCGGCCGCCGAAGCCACGCCGGCCGAGGCGCCACCTGCGGAAGTCGCACCGGCGCTCCCCGAGGGAGCGGCTCCGCTGCGGGGTCCCGCGGCGCGGCTCGCCCGCAACATGACCGCCTCCCTCGGCGTCCCCACCGCGACCAGCTTTCGCGACGTCGACGTGGCGATCCTCGAGGCGCGGCGACGCGAGCTGCTTGCGCAGCTGGCTCCCCGGCGGGTCAGCTTCACGCACCTGATCGGCTTCGCGATCGCGCGAGCGGCGTCCGAGCAGCCCGGCATGACGGCCTACTACCTGGAGGCCGATGGGACGGCGCATCGTGTCGATCCGGGTGGCGTGCACCTGGGGCTGGCAGTGGACGTCGAGCGGCCCGATGGCGGCCGCTTCCTGGTCGTGCCGGTCATCCGCGCCGCGGAGGCAACGGACTTCGCGACCTTCCACGCCCGATACGAGGAGCTGGTCGAGAAGGCCCGCGCCAACCGCCTCTCGCCCGATGACATGGCCGGGGCCACCATCACCCTGACCAACCCCGGCACGCTGGGGACGACCGCCTCGGTCGCGCGGCTGATGCCGGGGCAGGGGGCCATCATCGCCACCGGCGCGATTCGCAACGTCGGCCAGGCCCGCGTCATGACGATCAGCTCGACGTATGACCACCGCGTCATCCAGGGCGCGGAGTCCGGCGCCTTCCTCGGGCGCATCGATGCGCTCCTGCAGGGAGCCGACGGCTTCTACGAGTCGCTCGGGCTGCACCCCTCGGCACCGGCGGGTGCGGGCGAGCCGCCTCTGGCGCCCGGCGCTGCAGCCACCGACGACGACCTGCGCGCGGTTGCCGCCGGGATGGCCCTCGTGCGGGCCTATCGGTCCTTCGGGCATCTCGCGGCGCGGCTCGACCCGCTGGGCAGCGAGCCGGTCGGCGACCCGGCGCTCGACCCCGAGCCCCTGGGCCTGACGCCCGAGGCGATGGCCCGCGTTCCGGCCAGCCTGCTGCGCATCGACGTGCCGGGCGCGACGCTGGCCGAGGCGCTTCCCGCGCTGCGCGCCACCTACTGCGGCTCGATCGCGTACGAGGTCGAGCACATCGCCAGTCACGACGAGCGGGTCTGGCTGCGGCAGGCGATCGAGTCGGGGGCGCATCGGACCCCCATGAGCGCTGACGAGCAGAAGGCGCTCCTCGAGCGGCTGACGATCGTCGAGGGCCTGGAGCGATTCCTGCACAAGGCCTACCTGGGCCAGAAGCGGTTCAGCATCGAGGGTCTCGACACGATGGTGCCTGTCCTGGACGCGCTCCTGGGTGGTGCCGCCAACGCGGGCGCTGAGGACGTCGTGATCGGGATGGCGCACCGCGGGCGGCTGAACGTCCTGGCGCACATCGTCGGGGTGAGCTACGAGGCGATCCTGGTCGAGTTCGAGGCTGGTCGTGGCGGGGGCGACGCGCTCGTCCCTAAGGGCGGCCTGGACGACGTCAAGTACCACCTTGGCGCGAACGGGACCTTCACCACCGCGGATGGGAAGGCGCTGCGCATCACGCTCTCACCCAACCCGAGCCACCTGGAGGCGGTCAACCCGGTGGTCGAGGGTCACGCCCGGGCGCAGCAGTCGGATCGGACCGTGCCCGTGGCGACCGTCAACCCGGATCGGACGGTCCCGATCCTGATTCATGGCGACGCCGCCTTCGCCGCCCAGGGCGTGGTGGCAGAGACCTTCAACATGGCTCGCCTGGCGGGCTACCGGACCGGCGGCACGCTGCACCTGATCGCCAACAACCAGGTCGGCTTCACCACCGAGCCCAGCGAGGCTCGCTCGACGGTCTACTCGAGCGACCAAGCCAAGGGCTTCGACGCGCCGATCATCCACGTCAACTCGGACGATGCTGAGGCTTGCCTGGCAGCGGCGCGCCTCGCCTGGATGTACCGCGAGAAGTTCCACGGCGACGTGGTGATCGACCTGGTGGGCTACCGACGCTACGGTCACAACGAGGGGGACGAGCCCGCCTACACCCAGCCGCAGATGTACGCCGCCATCGCCGCGCACCCGAGCGTGCGGGAGCAGTACCAGTCGACCCTGGTGGAGGCGAAGGTCGTCTCATCGGAGGAGGCCGATGGGTGGGCGAAGGCCTTCGCCAAGGACCTCGCCGCGCGTCAGACGGCTGTTCGCCGCAGGCATGCCGAGCCACAGCTGGACCGGGGCGAGGAGGCGATCGGGGCCGAGGAGTCTGCGGAGCCGATGACCGCCGTGGACGCCGAGACGCTTCGAGCGCTGAACGCGGCCCTGCTGAGCGTTCCGGACGGCTTCACCATCAACCCGAAGCTGGCCAAGCAGCTCGACCGACGGCTGGCGGCGCTCGACGACCCCGAGCCGCGCATCGAATGGGCGCAGGCCGAGGCGCTGGCCTTCGGCTCCCTCCTGCTGGAGGGCAGCCCGATCCGCCTGACAGGACAGGACACCGTGCGCGGCACCTTCAGCCAGCGGCACCTGGCGCTGCACGACGCCGCCACCGGCGCCGTCCACGTGCCGATCCAGGGCCTCCCCGCCGCCAGGGCCAGCTTTGAGCTGTACAACAGCCCGCTCTCCGAGTACGCCTGCCTTGGCTTCGAATACGGCTATGCGGCCACCGCGCCCGAGGCGCTGGTGCTGTGGGAGGCGCAGTACGGTGACTTCGTCAACGGGGCCGAGATCATCGTCGACCAGTTCATCATCGCCGGGCTGGCCAAATGGCGGCAGACCTCGCGCCTCACCCTGCTCCTGCCACACGGCTACGAGGGATCGGGCCCGGAGCATTCGTCCGCCCGTCTGGAGCGCTTCCTGGCGCTCGGCGCCGAAGGGAACATCCGGGTGGTCTACCCGACCACCCCGGCGCAGTACTTCCACGTCCTGCGCCGCCAGGCGCGGCACGGCGACATGCGCCCCATGGTGGTGATGACGCCCAAGTCGCTGCTGCGCCTGCCGGAGGCCGCCTCTCGCCTGGCCGACCTGACCGACGGCGCCTTCGCGTCGGTCCTGGACGACTCCACCGTCGCGGCGCCAAATGCCATCCGTCGCGTGATCCTGTGCAGCGGCAAGGTGTATTACGACCTGGCCGCCTCGGAGCTGCGAGCGGAGCAGGGCGACCTGGCGATCGTGCGCTGTGAGCGCCTCTATCCGTTCCCCAGCAGCGACCTCGAGTCGGTGCTCGCCCGCTATCCAGGCGTCGAGCGTGTGGCCTGGGTCCAGGAGGAGCCCCGCAACATGGGCGCCCGCAAGTTCGTGCTCCCCAAGATCCGGCACCTCGTCCCGTTCCGGATCCCGCTCGGTGACATCAGCCGCCCGGAGCGGTCACGTCCGGCCGAGGGCTACCCGGCTGCGCACCACGTCGAGCAGGCGCGCATCGTGCGCGAGGCGCTGACGAGCTAGACCGGCTCAGGCCGCATGACGGCCACGACCAACCCGATGAACAACCCCGCTGCAAACGCGGCAAGCGGCGTCCACTGGCCGACGAACATCGCCGCATAGACGATCAGCATCGCGGCCACCCCGAGGCCCAGGAGCAGGCCGCCGAAGGCCGCCAGGATCGAGGAGCGCAGGTAGCCGCGCCACAGGGCCAGCAGTCCGAGCAGGATCAGGACAAGGCCGATCCAGAAGAGGGCGGACCCCAGCGGATTTCCGACGAGGCGCATCCAGCCGCTTCCCGCGCACGAGCCGCCGTCGCCGGCGATCGATCCGGAGACGAAGAAGAGCCCGGTGATGGGGATGGGCAGGTTGACCCCCACCTCAACGGTTCCGTCTCCGTCCCTCTCCCCATCCGCGTTCTCCTCGCGGCCGGAGAGCGGTGTGGGGATGCTGAAGACCGACACGCTCCAGTGCGAATTCTTGATCACCTGGCTTCCGGTGGTGCCTTCCCACGCCACCGTTCCATCCCAGTCGACCTGGAAGGGGTCGGCCAGGGTCGAATCCTTGCCGCCACCGGTGGCCTCGTCGAGGTTCTTGCCATCGGCGCCAACCGAGGTCAGATTCAGGGTGCAGTCGGTGAGCGGGAACGCACCGGCGGCAGCGGGCAGCAGCAGGACCAGCACCGGGAGTGAGACGACGGCCAGTCGACGCAACACGGGTCGCATGTGAGCCCTCCCTGATTCGCACGCGGGGCAATCGGTTGGGCGATGCCGGTCGGCGTGTTCAGGGCTGATCCTACGCCCGCGGAGCAAGGCTTCCTATACTCGCCCGATGCCCCTGCACCTCACGCTGCTCGAGCGGTACCGGGACCTGCTGGCCCTTCCCGGCGAAGCATTCCCGATCACCCTGGGGGAGGGAGGCACGCCACTGGTCCATGCGGCTCGGCTGGGTGCCGAGCTGGGGCTGGACGGCCTCTACCTGAAGTTCGAGGGCACCAACCCGACGGGCTCGTTCAAGGACCGAGGCATGGTGCTGGCCATCAACCGGGCGGTGGCCTCCGGCGCGCAAGCCGTCGTCTGCGCGTCGACCGGCAACACCGCCGCCTCTGCGGCTGCGTACGCGGCCGCAGCCGGGCTTCCGTGCTTCGTCGTGCTGCCCGCCGGCAAGGTGGCGCGCGGCAAGCTCGCCCAGGCTCTTGCCGCAGGAGCGCGCCCCATCCTGGTGGAGGGCAGCTTCGACCAAGCGCTGTCCGCGGTCCGGGAGGTCGGGAATGAGGGCCAGGCCGTCCTGCTGAACTCAGTGAACCCAGACCGGATCGCCGGCCAGCAGACGGGTGCGTTCGAGATCCTCGACGAGCTTGGCGCGCCGGACGCGGTTGCGCTGCCGGTTGGGAACGCCGGCAACATCACCGCCTACTGGGCCGGCTTCACCCGATACGCGGCCGAGGGCCGCAGCGGCGGACGTCGCCCTCGGATGCTGGGTTTCCAGGCCGCCGGTTCGGCGCCGATCGTCCTCGGCGCGGAGGTGGAGTCGCCCGAGACGATCGCAACTGCGATCCGCATCGGCAACCCGGCTTCATGGGCTGGCGCGGTGGCGGCCCGCGACGAGTCGGACGGGCTGATCGAGGCGGTCAGCGACGAGGAGATCCTCTCAATGCAGCTCCGGATTGCCCGCAGCGAGGGGATCTTCTGCGAGCCGGCGTCCGCGGCGGCGGTGGCCGGGGTCGCCCGGCTGGCCCGGGATGGCCGCCTCGCCCGCTCCGAGGTGGTGGTCTGCATCCTGACCGGCCACGGCTTGAAGGATCCCGACATCGTGTCCGGGGAAGAGGGGGCGTTCGCCACGGTCGCTGCCGACGCCGGGGCGATCCGTGAGGCAATGCGCCTCTAGCCGAGCCGTCCGAATCGGCGCAGGAAGGCTGCTACCCTGCCGCGCGTGATCGACCTCCGCCCGCGCTGCCCGTGGGGAACGGGCGATCCCCTCAACCTCGCCTACCACGACACCGAGTGGGGCGTCCCGATGCACGACGATCACCGCCTCTTCGAGCTGCTGAACCTCGAGGGCGCCCAGGCCGGGCTGTCCTGGATCACGATCCTGCGAAAGCGCGAGGGCTATCGGCTCGCCTTCGAAGGCTGGGATCCGGAGCGCATCGCCGGCTACGGCCCGCATGACGAGGCTCGGCTCATGGCCGACTCGAGCATCGTGCGAAACGGCGCCAAGATCCGCGCCGTGATCGGCAATGCGAGGGCCTTCCGGTCCCTTGCCGACGCGCCCGGTGCCTTTGACCGCTACCTGTGGGCCTTCGTCGACGGGACGCCGATCGCGAACCGATGGACTTCGATGGGTGAGGTGCCGGCCGAGACCGATGCCTCGCGAGCACTGTCGCGCGACCTGAAGAAGCGCGGCTTCTCGTTCGTCGGGCCGACCATCGTCTACGCCTTCATGCAGTCCGCCGGACTCGTGAACGACCACCTGGTGAGCTGCTTCCGGCACGCCGAGCTGTCCGGCAGCTGATCAGGGCTGTCCGCCCCACGCTGGGGGCGGTGTGCCCGGCCAGAATTAATGATCATTGACACGTGGAACACGCATACCTAATGTCGAGTGCCGAGCGCGCGCCCGCATAGGAGGCAGATGCGGCTTAGGTCGGAGCGGCGTCGTCACCGGACAACCAAAAAGGGAGGGCGAGGCATGAAGCTCAGGAAGCATCGTCGCAACTCGACAGCATGGCTGGCCATCGTCGCCGTGCTTGCATTCAGCATGCTGTCGCCACAACTTGCCACGGCTGATCGCAGAGTCGGGGGAGTCGAGGGATCAACAGACCCGGGCCCCGGGCCATTGACTCCTGAGCAACAGGCGTCCAGAGACGTGAGACTCGCTCAGGTGCAAGCCTTGATCGATCAAGACGGTGGCGGCGCAATTACACCCGACGCCTGTGAACCACCGTGCGATTCGCCGCCTCCTACCTGGTATACCCTTGCCACTCACGCACGACACCAACACCGTTGGTTCTACTGCGGAGCCGCGGTCGTGCAGGTGGTGTCGAACTACACGCGCGGTTACACGTCCTCGTCGACCTGTGGCGGTGACGGCTGTCCCGCAGGCACCAATGCGTTCAACCAGCACACGATCAGCAGCACTTGGACCAAGACGGATCTGCACGGACAGACCTACGTCAGCGACTTGGTCGCAGGCTTGAATGGTGCGAGCATCGAGCCTGCCGGCTTCATCTATGTGTGGTGGACCAACATGTCGTGGTCCCAGTTTCACAATGCCATCAAGACTGACACGTGGACCTGGGGGATGCCACTGGCTGCACGTGTGGACCCGAGGCACACTGGATCGAACTACTACCTGACGAGCTGGGCCGGCGAGCCCCCTGGCGACTATGGTCACTACATAACGTTGCGCGGCTACTCGGGCTCGTCACAGTCGACAGCGCTCGCGTACTACAACGACTCCTCGGGCGGCCATGATGAGCACGACACAAGCATCGGAGTCGCCGGATCCACCGGAGCCTTCTCCAACCTGAGCAACACGGTCTTCCAGACCATGGTGAACCACACGACCAGCGGCAGTTACTACCTCATCTGGTGAAGGTCGAGCGGCGGTCGGTCGCATTGGCGGCAGTCGCACTGCTGGCTGCGTGCAGCCTCCCGCCGCCGTCTCGCTCGCCCGACAGCAGCCAACTGACGGACTCGCCGACGCCAGCGGTGAGCCCGTCAAGTCCAGCAGCCGTTGAATCGCCGTGGCTAGAAAGCGGCACCCTCGACCAGTCGTTCACCACCCCCGTTCTCGAGTACCGCAGCACCGGGACGTACCTCGTGTGGTCATCGGGCGCCCGGGCGGATCAAGACGCAAATGTGGCGCCTGACCTATTCGGATCCAAGCCCGGCGGCCCGGCCAGCCTGCTCTACGACAATCCCATCCGCGATTCTCGCTTGGAGCTAGTCGGCGGAGACGGCGATCGGATCGTGTTCGTGGAAGACAATGGTCACGTCTTCGGCCCCGGCCGCTGGAAGATGTGGTACCTGGCCAACCCGGGCGGGGTGGCGCAGCTCATCGACGAGGGGGCCGGGAACCTTCCCTTCTTCGACCTGTCAGGGGCTCGCCTTGTGTGGACCGTGATGGGCGGGGAATCGACCGAGAGCCAGCTGTGGCTGCTCGATCTGGAGACCATGGAGCGGCGTCTCCTCGAATCGGCGCACGCGGACGTGACCCAGTACTGGTTCCCTTCAATCGACGGCCACCTCGTTGTATATGGAGCCCTCGAGCTCACCGCCGATGGACAGGGCGAGGAACGGCACATCTACCTGCTCGATGTCGACGGCGAGATGACGCCGCGACGCCTGGACGCGAGCCTGGAAGGATCCGGATTCGGCCCGTCGCAGCCTGACATCCAGCGCGATACCGTCGTTTGGAAGGAATCCACATTGCAGGAGAGCTTCCTCGTCGAGGGGCGCCTGGTGCGCTACTCGCTGCGCACCGGCGAGGTTGCGCCTCTGACCCTCACTCCCGGACATGAGCGATATACCTTCCCAAGCATCGGGAACCGCTACGTCACGGCTTGGGCGGGCTACGATCGCGCCCTGTATCTGGCGGATCTTGAGACCGGGAGGCCGCTGAAGATTCTCGACCTCGGGCCAATCGAGGCGGACCAGCACGATAGCGTCGGAACCATCGCGGATCTGGCAGGTGATCTGCTGGCCTATGTCTATGGGCCGGCCAACGGCGATCTTGAGCTTCGCTGGATCATTCTGCGCTGAACGACCGCCCGGCCATACTCGGGCCCGTTGACCCCGCCGGTCGGCTTCCTGCCGACCATCGCCTACGCCTTCATGCGGTCCGCCGAACTCGTGAACGACCACCTGCTGAGCTGCTTCCGGCACACCGAGCTGTCCGGCGGCTGATCAGGGCTGAGTGCTCCACGCCTCCGGCAGCGGACCGGAGGTCATCATCGCGGCGAGCGCCGCGAGGGGGATCTCCGGTGGCTCCGCCGTGGGGAAGGTGATCCGCAGGTCGCCGCCGATTATCGGCGCGCTGACGATCGGCGCGGCGAGGACCCTGCCGTCGAGCGCGAGCACCATGAACTCGCCGATGTGCTGCGCTGTGTAGGTGGCGATCGCCTGGGAGCCGGCGGAGCTCAGCTTGATGGTGAGCGCCGGCATCCCGGACGAGTCGGTAGACACCTCCGCGGACGTGATCCCGGCCGTGGCATCGAACAGCGGGGTGGCAGCCGCCGGCACGAGCCCGCCCGCAGTGGGATCGACGTCGTTGGCCGGCCAGCGCACGAACTCGAAGGTCCCGGCCCGTTTGAGGACCTCGTCGACGAGCTTCCCATCGAAGGTCAGCGGCACGACCAGCACGAACTCCATCGTGTCGCCGACCGTCATCGTGAAGTTGGAGATCCCGAGCGCCTTCAGGCGCTTCGCGAACACCTCCCCGGCCGCATCGATGACGGCCTTGTCGGCTACAGGCAAAGGGAGTTTCACGGTCATCGTCCGTGTCGCAGCCGTCGGCTCGGGAGACGCACCGCAGGCCGCCATCGAGACGGCGAGCACGAGCAACGGCAGGAGGCGGGGGGGCGGGAGCATCACGGCGGTTTGAGCCTCGGCCAGGCTCGCCGGGATGTCAAGGACAGACGCCGGCCCTCCGTATACTCGGGCCGCATGCCCACGCCCATCGCCACGATCGAGGTGCCGGCCAGCAGCGCCAACCTGGGAAGTGGCTTCGACTGCTTCGCCGCGGCCCTGAGCCTCAAGCTTCGCGCTGAGCTGTACGCAGGCGATGAGGCCGGCATCCTGCTGAACGCGCATGGCGAGGGCGCCCCGGGGCCGGACGACGATCCCGAGCAGAACCTCCTGATCCGGGCGTTCCGCGAGGGCCTGCGCCTGGCGCACGGATCGGAGCACGGAGCCGGTTCCTGGAGGATCGAGGTCAGCAGCATGATCCCCGCCGCCCGCGGCCTGGGAAGCAGCGCTGCGGCGATCGTGGCCGGGCTGCTGCTGGGGGCTGCCGCCGGTCGTCATGCACCGGATGCGGACGAGCTGTTCGCGCTTGGGGTGACGCTGGAGGGACACCCGGACAACGTGGCGAGCGCCATGTATGGCGGCATCACCCTGTCGGTGGCCGGGGAGGTGGGAACCACTCCGCTCCTGCGGCGCTTCCGCGTGCCGGAGGCGTGGATCCCGGTCCTGTTCATCGCCTCGTCGCAGAGCCGCACGCGCGGGATGCGTGACGCGCTGCCAGCGACCTTGCCGCACCACGAGGCCGCAGCCGCTGCGGCGCGGGCCGCGCTCCTCGCCACCGCCGTCGTCACCTCGGACGCGGGGCTGCTGCGCACGGCGATGGACGATCGGCTGCACCAGCCGTACCGGCTGCCGCTGCTGCCGGGGACACGCGAGCTGATCGAGGACGCCTACGAGCACGGTGCGGCCGGTGCTGCCCTCTCGGGGGCGGGGCCCAGCGTCCTCGCGATCTGCGACTCGCCGATCAGCGCCCACGCCGTCGAGAAGTCGTGGGGCGCATCGGGGGTGCCCGGCATGGCAACCCGCCTTCGCTTCGATACCGACGGGGCCCGACTCAGCGCGCCCGAGGCGGTTGGATGAGCCTCGTCACGCTGACCGGGATCGCCAAGAGCCACGGCGCCCAGCACCTCTTCGCGGACGTCAACCTCCAGATCACCACCGGGCGGCGGATCGCCATCGTCGGTCCGAACGGCGCCGGCAAGACGACGCTGCTCGAGATCATCACCGGCGAGCAGGAGGCCGACGTCGGGACCATCAGCCGGGGCAAGGACGTGGCCATCGGCTACCTTCGCCAGGAGGTGGCTCAGTCACAGGGCCGGACGGTCGTGGCCGAGGTGCTGGCCGGCGCTGGGGCGGTCACCGGCATCGAGCGGCGGATGCGGCACATCGAGGCGGAGATGGCCGAGGCCGGCGCCGTTCCCGGCGCCGAGGACGAGCTGGCCGAGCTGATGGACGAGTACGGCCGGCTCCAGCATCGGTTCGAGCAGCTTGGCGGATGGTCGTTGGAGGCGGAAGCGCGCAGGATCCTGGCCGGGCTCGGCTTCGCACAGGCGGACATGGACCGCGACATCGGCATGTTCAGCGGGGGCTGGATGATGCGCGTGGCGCTCGGCCGGCTGCTGCTCGCCAACCCGGACCTGCTGCTCCTTGACGAGCCGACCAACCACCTCGATCTGGCCTCGGTCGATTGGCTGCAGGGCTTTCTGGCGGAGTACGCCGGAGCGGTGGTGCTGGTCAGCCACGACCGCGACTTCATCAATGCGGTGGTCAACCGCGTTGCGGAGCTCAACCACGGTCTCTTCACCGAGTACGTCGGCGACTTCGCCGACTTCGTCGAGCAGCGTGACGAGCGGATCGCCCAGCTCGAGATGCTGGCGAAGTCCCAGGGCCGGACGATCGCCCGCATCGAGCGATACATCGAGCGCTTCCGCTACAAGAAGGACAAGGCGAAGCAGGTTCAGAGCCGCATCAAGCAGGTGGCCCGCATCGAGCGGATCGAGGTTCCCACCAACCGCACCAAGGCGGTGAAGTTCCGCTTTCCCGAGCCGCCGCGCAGCGGCCGAGTGGTGATCACCCTCGACGGGATCGTGAAGCGCTATGGGGCGCACACGGTGTACGACGGCCTCGACCTGGTCCTGGAGCGTGGCCAGAAGGTGGCGCTGATCGGCCCGAACGGCGCCGGCAAGAGCACCCTGCTCAAGATCCTGGCCGGTGTCCTGGACTTCGAGGGCGGTGCGCGCGAGTTGGGCAGCAACGTGCGGGTTGCCTACTTCGCCCAGCACCAGATCGACGCCCTGAACCCTGCCAACACGGTCTTCGAGGAGCTGGCCGGTGCGGCCGCCAGGATGAGCACCGCCGAGATGCGGAAGCTGCTGGGCGCGTTCCTGTTCACCGGCGAGGCGGTCGAGAAGAAGGTCGAGATCCTGTCGGGCGGCGAGCAGACGCGACTGGCGCTGGCCAAGCTGATGGCCGACCCGGCCAACCTGCTGTGCCTCGACGAGCCGACCAACCACCTGGACATCCAGTCTCGCGACGTGCTGGAGGACGCCCTGAACGCCTTCCCGGGGACGATCGTGCTGATCACCCACGACCGGTACCTCATCCGCTCGGTGGCGAACGCGATCATCGAGGTCAACGCCGGCGAGGCGACCCTCTACCCCGGTGACTTCGAGTACTACGCCGCCAAGCGCGGGCTGGACATCGAGACGCGCGGAGCGGTCGAAGGCGTCGCCACTCCCCGTGGGATCCAGCCGGCAGCAGGGCGACCTCGCGAATCGGCGCTCGAGTCCGCGGCCCGCAAGCGAGCGGAGGCGGAGGCGCGCAACCGCCGATATCGCCGGACCCGGGAGCTGCGCGACGCCCTGGAGCGAATAGAGAGCGAGATCAAGTCGACCGATGCCGACCTCGCCGCGATCAGCGCACGCCTGGCCGACCCCGCCACCTACGCGGATCACCATGCCTTCCGCGAGCTGGTCGATCGCCACAACGCGGCGCGCGACCGCGCCGATGAGCTCGCCGCCGACTGGGAACGCGTAAGCACCGAGCTGGAAGCAGCCGAGGCGGAGGAGAGCCTCGCCCAGACCGCCAGATGAGGCGCCCTTCGTCGAGCACCGTCGGCGCGCTGCTGATCGTGGCTGCCGCCGCCGGCTTCGGAACCCTGGGGCCGATGGCCCACTACGCCGACGAGGCCGGCGTGTCGAGCCTCGCGCTTGTCACCTGGCGCGCCGGGGTCGGCGCGGTGATCGTGCTCCTCTTCCTTGGTGCCCAGGCAGTCGCCGGCCGAGGGTCGTGGCGCCGCTGGCGCGACATGCCCAGGCTCGACCGCATGGTCCTGGCGATCGCCGCCGCCACCAACGCGGCACTGAATATGGCCGCCTTCGTGGCATTCCTGCGCATCGGCATTGCGCTCACGCTCCTGATCTTCTACGTGTACCCGGCTTTTGTTGCGCTCGCGAGCATGACCTGGTTCGGGGAGCGGCTCGACCGGGTTCGCTGGGCAGCGCTCGCCCTCTCGATGGCCGGCGTCGTGCTGGTCGTCGTCGGCGCCGGCGAGCTTGGATCGCTCGATGCGCTGGGGATCGGGCTGGCGCTGGCCGCGGCGCTGGCCCAGACCTTCTACGCCCTCGCCGCGCACCACTGGTTCCGCGCCGTGCCCGGGGTGCAGGCGGCGGCCTCGACCATGGGCGGCGCGGCGATCCTGTACCTGGCCGCCGCCCTCGTCATCGGCCAGCCCGCAGTCGTGTTGGAGCCCATCGCCGGCAGCGCGGCGCTCTGGCCGGTGCTGGTGGCCGGCGTGGTGGGCGCCGGCTTGCCGACCGTGTGCTTCATCCGGGGCATCCGGCTGCTCGGCGCCCCACGGGCGACGATCCTCGCAACCCTCGAGCCGGTGGTTGGCGTCGGCCTCGCGGCCATCCTCTTCGGCACGCTGCCAACCGCCCTCCAGGTCGCGGGCGGGACGCTGATCATCGCCGCGGGGATCGTGCTGCAGCTGCGCCCGAGCGGCGAGATCGCGGAGCATGAGGCGGTCGCCGAGCCCTCCGCCTAGCTGGAGCGGATGATCTCCGGCAGGTCCGCCAGCGAGGCGATCACGCGCGCCCCGGGTGGAACCAGGTCGTCGCGCCGGTCACGCCACTCCGGGCGCCGGATGAGGATCGCATCCATCCCGGCCGATTTGGCACCCTCGATATCGGCTCGGTACGAGTCCCCCACCATCAGCGCCTCTCCCGGCGGCACGCCGGCGCGGGTGGCGGCGAGCCGGAAGAAGGCAGGATCCGGCTTGGAGAGGCCCACTGCTCCGGAGGCGATCACGAAGTCCAGCTCGACGGTCAGGCCCAGGCCGTCGACGATCGGCTCCAGGTTCGAGCCCCAGTCCGAGAGGATGCCCAGCCGCAACCCCAGCCCGCGCAGCTCCCTGATGGCCGTCAGCACATCCGGATAGAGCTCCCACGACTCCGGGGCGTATTGCGCAGTGAGGATCGTGTCGATCAGCTGGTGGCGCTCGTCCGCCAGCCCCAGCTCGCCCAGCATCAGCGAGTGGTACTGACGCCAGGCCGCGTCGATCTTCGCGTCGTCGCCCCACGTGTCGTTCTCGGGACGGTGGTAGTCGTCCCAGAACCAACGGTCCGCCACCTCCCAGGCCTGGTGCA
>DASYRA010000012.1:0-24142 GCA_036004845.1 Candidatus Limnocylindria bacterium | reverse complement strand
GGCGACGTGGGTCGGTGGATCACCATGGCGGTGGGCGACGGTTCGTGCGGATTCCGCGGGCGCATCCCGAGTCTACCGTCGCCGGGGCGCTGCGCCTAGCCCGCGCAGGACCCCTGCTAGCATGCCGTTCATGGAGGAGCGCTCACCCGGCAGCCAGATCCCGGAGGCGATCACGACCCTGCTGGCCGAGCTGGGCGAGGATCCAGATCGCGCCGGCCTGGTCGGCACCCCGGATCGCGTTCGGCGCATGTACGCGGAGCTGACGGAGGGCTACCGCACCGACCCGGACGCCCTCCTCAACGGGGCGGCCTTCGACGTCGACTACGACGAGATGGTGGTCGTCCGCGACATCGAGTTCTTCTCGCTGTGCGAGCACCATCTGCTGCCGTTCTTCGGCAAGGCACACGTCGGCTACCTCCCGCGCGGCCGGATCATCGGCCTCTCCAAGATTCCTCGCATCGTTGATATGTACGCGCACCGGCTGCAGGTGCAGGAGCGCCTGACCCAGCAGGTGGCTGGCTTCCTGATGGAGCGGCTGAAGCCGAAGGGCGTCGGATGCGTGGTCGAGGCCACCCACCTGTGCACGGTGATGCGGGGCGTCCGCAAGCAGGAGGCGACCATGGTCACCAGCTCGATGCTCGGCACCTTCCGGGCCGATGCGCGCACGCGATCCGAGTTCCTGACCTTTATCGGTCGCTCGGCCGAGCGCTAGGCCGATGCCCTACGCCCCGCTCCTGTCCGAGCCGGAAATCGGCGCAGCGCTCGGCTCGGCAGCCGACTGGCGCCGCGACGGCGAGACGATCGTCCGCACGGTTGCCTGCGCCACCTTCCGAGACGCGATCGACCTAGTGAACCGCGTCGCCGACGCGGCCGAGGAGGCGGACCACCATCCCGACTTTGCGATCAACTGGCGCCGGGTGACCTTCACGCTGACCACCAAGGCGTCGCACGGGCTGACCGCGAAGGACTTCGCGATGGCCGCCACCATCGATCGGCTCGCCGGCGAGGGCAAGCAATGAAGATCGGCCTGATGCTCCCGATCGGCGAGCAGGAGAAGACACGCCGGACCCTGCCGTGGCACGAGCTGCGCGGGATGGCGCTCGCGGCGGAGGACAGCGGCCTCGATTCGATCTGGGCGGCGGACCACCTCATCTTCCACGACGACGGCACGTGGAGCGGCATCCACGAGTGCTGGACGCTGCTGACCGCGGTCGCGGCCATCACCGAGCGCGTCGAGATCGGGCCGCTGGTCCTGGCGCTCCCGTTCCGCAACCCGGCGCTCACCGCCAAGATGGCGGCCGCCCTCGACGAGGTCTCGGGTGGCCGGCTGATCCTCGGGGTCGGCTGCGGCTGGCACGAGCCGGAGTTCGACGCCTTCGACTTCCCGTTCGATCACCGCGTCGGACGATTCGAGGAGGCGTTGAGGGTGCTGCTGCCGCTCCTGCGCGACGGCCAGGTGAAGGCATATGGACGCTGGCATCGTGCCGACGCGAAGCTGCTGCCGCCCGCCCCTCGCCCGAATGGCCCGCCGATCCTGATCGCCGGGAAGCGGCCGCGGATGCTGCGCCTCGTCGCGCGCCACGCCGACGCCTGGAACGCCGCCTGGTACGGACGGCGCGACGAGGCTGCGGAGCTCGAGCAGCGCATCGCCCTGCTCCGCGAAGCCTGCGCGGCGGAGGGCCGCGACCTGAGCACGATCACGCTCACCGCCGGCCTGTTCGTCCATTTCCCGGGCCTCCCCGATTCGGGGTACGAGGATCCGCCGACGCATTCGATCTCGGGCAGTGCGGGAGAGGTCGGCAGGGAGCTCGCCGCCTACCGCGAGCTCGGGATCGAGCACCTGATCGTTCACCTGTGGCCACCCACCGCCGCGGCGGTCGCCGAGCTGGGCCGCGCAGCCGGGGTCGCGCGGGCGGACGCTAGAATCGCCGCGCATGGATGACGCCCGCAGTACGCCGATCCGCGTCCTGATCGCCAAGCCGGGGCTCGACGGCCACGATCGCGGCGCCAAGGTGCTGGCCCGGGGGCTTCGCGACGAGGGCTTCGAGGTGATCTACACCGGCCTGCGCCAGACGCCGGAGATGATCGTGGATGCCGCCGAGCAGGAGGACGTGGACGTCATCGGCATGTCCATCCTGTCCGGGGCTCACATGGCCCTCCTGCCGCGCGTCGTCGAGCTGTCGCACGAGCGTGGCATGGACGACGTGCTGATCGCAGCCGGGGGGATCATCCCCGATGCCGACGTGGCGAAGCTGAAGGCGTCGGGGATCGCCGAGGTCTTCGGTCCGGGGACCAGCATCGGGCAGATCGCGGGCTATTTCCGCGAGCACGCGCGCCGGCGCGGCTGAGGGTCGTGTCCGACCTCTCGGAGCTGCTGCGAGGTGCCGCGGCGGGGGAGCGACTCGCACTGGCGCGCCTCCTCACCGCAATCGAGAACGACGCTCCCGGCCTGCACGACCTGCTCCCCGCGCTCTTCGCCGCGGGCAAGGGTGGCCATCTGGTGGGCATCACCGGGCCACCGGGGAGCGGCAAGTCGACGCTCGTGAATGCGCTCACCGAAGAGTGGCGCCGCCGCGGCAGGCGGGTGGGGATCGTGGCCGTCGACCCGTCGTCGCCATACACCCGCGGCGCCATCATGGGCGATCGGATCCGGATGATGGGCCACGCCGCGGACCGGGACGTCTTCATGCGTTCGATGGCCAGCCGCGGCGAGCTGGGCGGCATCGCTGCGGCGACCTGGATGGCGGCCGCGGCCCTCGACGCGGCCGGATTCGACCCGATCCTGATCGAGACGGTGGGCGCCGGCCAGAGCGAGGTCGAGATCGCGCGCCTCGCTGAAACCACGGTCGTGGTGGAGGTGCCAGAGATGGGGGACGAGGTGCAGGCGATCAAGGCCGGGCTGCTCGAGGTCGCCGACCTGCTGGTCGTCAACAAGGGCGATCGACCGGGCGCCGACCTCGCCGCTCGGCACCTGCGCGCGATGCTCTCGACGGCTGGGGGCCGGGTGGGCCGCAAGCCCCCGCCGATCCTGCTCACGACGGCGACCAGCGGCGAGGGCGTCGCGACACTCGTCGACGCGATCGAGGCGCACCGTGAGCAGGCTCGAGCGACGGATGCGCTGCACCGGCGAGCGGGCCACCAGGTACAGCGTGCGCTGGCGGACCTTGCCGTTCGTCGTGCCGCGCATCACCCGGACTGGGATATTTCGCTGCAGTCAGTCGCGGATCGCGAGCTGGACCCGTTCAGCGCTGCGGAGCGGCTGCTCGGTGACGAGGCCTAGGTCCGGTCGAGCACCTTCGCCATCTGGACCGATGTCTCGACGTAGCCAAGGGAGCGATACAGCCCGCGCGCGACCTCGTTGCCGCCGAAGACATTCAGCTCGATCCGGCCGATTCCACGGCGCTGGCCCTCCTCCTCCGCCAGTTGCATGGCGGCGCGGCCATAGCCGCGGCCCTGGTGCCCCGGATCGATCGAGATGTCGTAGATGAACAGAGTTCGCCGCCCGCCCAGTAGGCGCTCCGCCAGCCAGAGGCGCCCCACCGAGATGCCGTCGGCCTCGACGGCGAAGATCGCATGGCCCGGCGTCTCCAGCCCGAGCGGCAGGACCGCCGGGAAGTCGGCCTCGGCCTTCGCCAGTGCCGCTTCGCGCGTTTGGCCGCCGTGCACCTCGATGTCGTGAGCGTACCCAGCCTTTGAGTCGGCCAGGAAGGCCGGGTACTCCTGGGCGGTCATCGGTCGCAGGCGAACGGCTGGCAGAGAGGTCGTCATGGTCAGGAGGGATTATCGGGGCTGGTACGCTACTCAGCCATGAGCCTCAACCGGGTCTTCGTCATCGGCGCCGGCCTGATGGGGCACGGCATCGCCCAGGTGAGCGCGGCAGCGGGCAAGCAGGTGACGCTCGCCGATCGAACGATCGAGCTGGCCGAGAAGGGGAAGGCCCGGATCGCCGGAAACCTGTCGCGCCAGGTGGAGAAGGGCAAGCTCGCGCAGGACGAGGCGGATGCGATCTTCTCCCGCATCTCAGTCGGCGCGGGCACATCGGGGACGGCCGGCCACGACATCGTGATCGAGGCGGTCTTCGAGGACGAAGCCGTCAAGCGCGAGACCTGGGGGGCCCTCTCCTCAGCCGCCGACGCGAACGCGATCTTCGCCAGCAACACCAGCAGCATCAGCATCACCGCGCTGGCCACCGCGACCGACCGACCCGGCCGCTTCATCGGCCTGCACTTCTTCTCGCCGGTCCCGGTGATGGGCCTGATCGAGATCATCCGCGGCCTCGAGACCGACGACGCCACCCAGGCCGCGGCGCGTGCCTTTGCCGAGGAGCTCGGAAAGACGGTCATCGAGTCGAAGGACTACCCAGGCTTCATCGTCAACCGCATGCTCGGCCCCTTCATCAACGAGGCGGTCTTTGCCCTGATGGACGGCACCGGGAGCGCCGAGGGCATCGACGCCGGGGCGAAGCTGGGCCTCAACCACCCGATGGGCCCGCTGGAGCTGAGCGACTTCATCGGCAACGACGTCATGCTCAGCGTCCTCGACGTCCTGTTCCGCGGCTTTGGAGATCCCAAGTTCCGCGCCGCCCCGCTGCTGCGCCAGATGGTTGCGGCGGGCCACCTGGGTCGCAAGACGGGGCGCGGCTTCTATCGCTACGACGAGCGGGGGACGAAGATCGGCTGATGGCGAGCACCGCGACGCCCACGCGGCCGGACCCGTTCGCGCTCAGCGAGGAGGAGCGCTCGGTTCGCGACACCGCCCGCGGGTTCGCCCAGCGTGAGCTGGCGCCGACGGTGGCGCAGCGCGATGAGGAGGAGCGCTACGACCGCGCCCTCTTCACGCGCATGGGCGAGCTGGGGCTGACCGCGATCCCGTATCCGGAGGAGCTGGGAGGCGCCGGGCTCTCGTATTTCGCCTGGGCCCTGGCCTGCGAGGAGATCGCGGCGGCCGACATGGGGATGGCCATCAGCCTCTCGGTCCACATGCTCTCCCAGCTGTGCATCTACGCCCACGGGACCGATGAGCAGCGCGAGCGCCTGCTGCCCCCGATGACGTCGGGCGTCCAGCTCGGCGCGTTCGCCCTCACCGAGCCGGGTGCGGGCTCGGATGCCGCGGCGCTTTCGCTCGCCGCGCGGCGCACCGACCAAGGCTACGCGCTGACCGGGACCAAGGTCTGGATCACGAACGGCGGCGAGGCCGATGTCTACGTCGTCTTCGGGACGGTCGACCGCTCGCGCGGTCGAGATGGCGTGACCGCCTTCGTCGTCACCGCCGATACGCCCGGCTTCCGGATCGGCAGCCACGAACGCAAGATGGGCATCCGCGACTCGCCGGCGGCCGAGCTCATCTTCGACGATGCGCAGGTCCCCGAGGCGAACCGGCTCGGCGAGGAGGGCGACGGCCTCGAGGTGGCCCTCGGCTCGCTGGCGTCGGGAAGGATCAGCATCGCCGCCGCCTGCACCGGGCTGGCGCGCGCGGCGCTCGAGCACGCCACCCGCTACGCCTCGCAGCGCACCCAGTTCGGGCGCCCGATCGCCGAGCAGGAGATGATCCAGGCCATCCTGGCCGATGCGGCGGTGGCGGTCGAGGCGTCCCGCCTCCTGACCTGGCGCGCCGCGCGCATGCGGGACGCCGGCGCCCCGATCAACGCCGCCAGCAGCATGGCCAAGATGTTCGCAAGCGACACCGCGATGCGCGTCGCGACCGACGCGGTTCAGGTCTACGGGGGGGCCGGATACTCGCGGGACAACCCGGTCGAGCGCTTCATGCGCGATGCCAAGGGGGCGCAGATCTACGAGGGCAGCAACCAGATCCAGCGGCTCATCATCGCGCAGCAGCTGGTCGAGGAGATGCGGAGGTCCGACCGATGACGACCACGGCAGCCGATGAGACGGTTGAGGCGGTCCCGCGCCGTCTGATGCAGACCGAGATCGAGCCGCTCGACATCCCCGCCGAGCTGCGCGCCGACAGCCTGGTGGCCCTCGTCCACAACTCGATGCTGCGCAACCCCGAGAAGGAGGCGCTGCGCTGGAAGCTGCCCAGGTCCAGGCGGCAGACCGGGGGCCCGCCGGAGGAGGAGCCGGTGGAGTGGACCAGCACCACCTACCGCCAGACCTGGGACTGGATCACCCAGGTCGCGATGGGCCTCAAGCACCTCGGCATCCGCGACGGGGATCGGGTCTGCATCATGAGCCGCACCCGCCCGGCGTGGCTGGCCGCCGACCTCGGCTCCCTCTCGCTGGGCGCCGTGACCTGCCCGATCTATCCCTCGGTCGAGCCGAACCAGGCCGCCTTCGTGATCAACAACGTCGAGGCACGCATGATCTTCGTGGAGAACCTGCAGCAGGCGGCGAAGATCGACCAGGTCAGGGCCGAGTGCCCCACTCTCGAGCACGTGGTCGTGATCGACGACCGCGGTCGGCTCCCCACGGGGGCGATCAGCTTCGACGACATCTTCGACCTGGCCACCGCCGACCCTGGCGAGATCCGCGAGTGGACCGCCACCTGGCGAGGCTACGGCCGTGACAAGATCGCGACCATCGTCCACACCTCGGGAACGACCGCCAACCCCAAGGGCGTGGTGCTGACCCACGGCAACATCCTGCACAACTTCGAGGGCGGGGTGCAGGCGGTCGACTTCAACGAGAACGACCTCTTCCTCTCGTTCCTGCCCCTCTCACACATGACCGAGCGAGCGGCCGGCCAGATCGTGCCGCTCGGCCGCGGCTGCACCATCGCCTATGCCGAGCCCGCCATCGAGCGCCTGGCGGCCAACATGGCGGAGGTGCACCCGACCGTCATGGTCGCGGTCCCGCGCCTGTACGAGCGCCTCTACGCGCGCGTCGTCTCGACCGTCGAGGCCGGGCCGGCCCTGCGCCAGCGGATCTTCGGCTGGGCGCTCGGGCTGGGACGGGCGAAGTACGCCAACCACCTGGCCGGACAGCCCAACTCGGCCTGGCTGCGCCTGCAGCTGAAGGTCGCCGATCGGCTCGTCTTCCACAAGATCAAGGCCCGCACCGGCGGCCGCGTCCGCTACTTCGTGTCGGGCGGCGCGCCGCTCTCGCAGGAGATCGGCGAGTTCTTCTACGCGATGGGGATGCTGATCCTGGAGGGCTACGGCCTGACCGAGACGGCGCCGCTGCTCACCATCAACCGGCCGGAAGACTTCAAGTTCGGCACCGTCGGGCGCCCGGTGGCGGAGACCCAGATCCGGATCGACCCCGACACAGGCGAGATCCTGGCCAGGGGACCGCAGGTGATGCACGGCTACCTCAACCAGCCGGAGGAGACGGCGCAGGTCATCGACGCCGATGGCTGGTTCCACACCGGCGACATCGGCGAGCTGGACCCCGACGGCCGCGTCCGGATCACCGATCGGCTCAAGAACATCCTCGTCCTGGCGAACGGCAAGAACGTCGCGCCGGCGCCGATGGAGATCGCCATCCTGACCAGCCGCTACATCGCCCAGACGCTGATCCTGGGCGACAACGAGCCGTACACCGGCGCGCTGGTGGTGCCCGATTTCGATCAGCTGGGGACATGGGCCGCGGCCAACGGCATGGCCGAGATGCCCCCGGAGCAGCTCGTCGGCGAGAAGGCCGTCCAGAAGCTGATCGAAGGGGAGGTGAAGGACAAGCTCGACGGCTTCGCCATCTACGAGCGACCGCGCCGGATCGCGCTGCTGCCGCGCCTCCTCACCGAGGAGGAGGGTGAGCTCACCCCGTCACTCAAGATCAAGACGAGGGTGGTCGTGAACAAGTGGGCCGATCAGGTGGCGCACCTCTTCGGCGAGGACGAGAAGGAGTAGCGCAGCGCCCCTTGGTCCACGCGGCGGTACCATTCCCCGCATGAGCGACGTCTTCATCCTCTCCGCGGCCCGCACGCCGATCGGCAAGTTCCTCGGCGGCCTCTCCACGGTCCCCGCGACGGCCCTGGGAGCCGTCGCCATCCGCGCGGCAGTCGAGCGGGCCGGGGTTGCTCCCCAGCGGATCGACGAGGTCTTCATGGGCCAGGTCATCCAGGCCGGCGCCGGCCAGGCACCCGCCCGCCAGGCGGCACTTGGCGCCGGACTGCCGAACGGGGTTGGGGCCACGACCATCAACAAGGTCTGCGGCTCAGGGCTGAAGGCGGTGATGCTGGGTGCCGCGTCGATCCGCGCCGGCGATGCGGACGTGATCGTGGCTGGCGGCATGGAGAACATGAACCTGGGCCCCTATCTGCTCCCCGGCGCCCGCGCCGGCTATCGGCTTGGGAACGCCGAGCTGGTCGATGCGACGGTCCATGACGGGCTGTGGTGCGCGATCTGCGACGTGCACATGGGGATGCATGCCGAACGGGTCGCGGCCAAGCACGACGTGACACGTGATGCCCAGGACGAGTTCGCGGTGCGCTCGCATCAGCGCGCCCTGGCGGCCATCGCCGAGGGCCGCTTCGCCGAGGAGATCGTGCCGGTCGAGGTGCCGGGCAAGAAGGGCCCGACCGTCGTCGACACGGACGAGAACCCGCGCTCCGACACCTCGCTCGAGGCGTTGGCCCGGCTGAAGCCGGCCTTCCAGCCCGAGGGCGGGACCGTCACCGCCGGCAACGCCCCCGGGATCACCGATGGTGCGGCCGCGCTGGTGCTCGCATCGGAGGAGGCGGTGACCCGTGACGAGCTGACGCCCATTGCCCGCATCACCGGCTATGCCCAGGCCGACGTCGCCCCGGAGTGGCTGTTCGAGGCTCCCATCGACGGGGTGCGACGGCTGCTGGAGAAGCTCGATCTGCGACTCGACGAGTTCGACCTGATCGAGATCAACGAAGCGTTCGCGGCCCAGGTCCTGGCCGATGGCAACGCGCTCGGCTTCGATTGGGACAAGGTCAACGTCAACGGGGGTGCCATCGCCCTTGGCCACCCGATCGGCGCATCCGGCGCGCGGGTGCTGACGACCCTCCTCCACGAGCTGCGGCGCCGTGGCGATCGACGCGGACTGGCCACGCTCTGCCTGGGCGGCGGTGGAGCCGTGGCGCTCGCCGTCGAGATGGCCTGAGGCGGAGCCGGGCCGCAAT
The DNA here is from genome assembly GCA_036004845.1 of Candidatus Limnocylindria bacterium. Lineage (GTDB taxonomy): Bacteria > Chloroflexota > Limnocylindria > QHBO01 > QHBO01 > CF-167. Next base: position 15,097 of record DASYRA010000012.1, on the reverse strand, counting down.
CGGCCTGCGCGCGGAGTGACCTTCAGCAGGGACGCTCGCGCTTGACCCGACCCTATAATCGGGCCGCCGTGCTCCGGCCAGCTCCCGCACCCACATCGGCGGAGGCGCCAGACTGCGACCTACTGGAGGCTTGAGAGACAGCACCCATGGCAAGTTCGAATCCGGTCGCCGAGGCGCCGAACATCTGGGCCGTCGCCCAGGCCCAGTTCGATGCGGCGGCCGAGCAGCTCGACCTGGATCCCGGCCTGCGCCGCGTCCTCCGCGTCCCGCAGCGCGAGCTCACCGTCAACTTCCCGGTGACCATGGACGACGGTCACGTGGAGGTCTTCACCGGCTTCCGCATTCAGCACAACGTCAGCCGTGGCCCCGCCAAGGGCGGCATCCGCTATCACCAGGACGTGACCCGCGACGAGGTCCGGGCCCTGTCGATGTGGATGACCTGGAAGTGCGCAGTCGTGAACATCCCCTACGGCGGGGGCAAGGGCGGCGTCATCGTCGACCCCAAGAAGCTCTCCATGCGCGAGCTGGAGGGGCTCACCCGTCGCTTCACGACCGAGATCAGCCCGCTGATCGGCCCTGACCGCGACATCCCGGCGCCCGACGTCAACACCAACGCCCAGGTGATGGCCTGGATGATGGACACCTTCTCGATGCACCGCGGCTACACCATCCCCGGCGTGGTCACCGGCAAGCCGATCGCCATCGGCGGCTCGCTGGGCCGCAACGAGGCGACGGCGCGCGGCGCGGTGTTCACACTGAACCAGGCCAGCAAGGCGCTCGACATCCCGCTCTCCGGGGCGCGGGTCGCGATCCAGGGCTATGGCAACGCCGGTTCGATCGCCGCTCAGCTGCTCGCCGCGGAGGGCGCGGTGATCGTCGCGGTCAGCGACTCCAGCGGTGGCATCTCCAACCCGAAGGGGCTCGACCCCCAGCGCGTCAGCGCCTGGAAGCGCGAGCACGGGACGGTCGTCGGCTTCCCCGGCGCCGACTCGGTGAGCAACACCGAGATCCTGGAGCTCGACTGCGACATCCTCGTCCCCGCGGCGCTGGAGAACCAGATCACCGAGCACAATGCATCGAGCATCAAGGCTCGGATCGTGGCGGAGGCCGCGAACGGCCCGACCACGCCGGAGGCGGACCGGATCCTGTACGACCGTGGCGTCTTCGTGATCCCGGACATCCTCTGCAATGCGGGCGGCGTGACGGTCAGCTACTTCGAGTGGGTGCAGGACATGCAGTCCTTCTTCTGGACGGAGTCGCGTATCAACGAGAGCCTGCACGAGATCATGGATCGGGCCTTCGAGGACGTGCATCACATGAGCGAGCGCCACGCAGTCCACATGCGGACCGCGGCCTACATGGTGGCCGTTGCCCGCGTCGCTGAGGCCACCACGCTGCGAGGCCTGTACCCCTAAGGAGGTCTCCAGCGTGCTCGACCACGAAGAGCGGTTCCTGTTTCGCGAGGAGATCCTCAACCTGGCCAACGCCCTGGCCGAGCCGGGCGCCCTGGACAACGTCGAGGACCTGCTCGCCGACGTGACGACCTCGCCGCGCTTCGACAGCGACGTCTTCACGCTCGAGCGCTCGCTGCAGGTGATGCTCGGCAGCCGCGCCGGGTCAACGCTGGTCGGGCTCCTGACGGTCACCCGCGAGGTCTTCGACGAGGTGGGGGAGATCGGGCTGACCCCCGAGGTCCAGGAGCGGCTCGTGGGGTGGCGCGCCCGGTTCGGACTGGCGATCGACAACGCCCTGAACTTCCTGAACAACCCCGATGGCATCCAGGGCCACAACTTCGGCACCCAGCTGACCCATGCCGAGGGCGGGCTCACGCTCCAGGGGCGCCTGACCCTGGTCCGCTACAACAACGAGCCGCAGTTCTTCATCGCCGATGCGGACGTGCTGCTGAGCATGGCTGCCGATCTGATGGAGCGCCTCGGCGAGCACCTCGAGCCGGAGATGGTCGAGGCCGACCTGGTGACCCGCCTGCGTGAAGCGGTCGACCTCATCGAGCGGCGGGGCAAGCCCCGGGGGTGAGCGCCGGCCAGCGGGTCTTCGTGGCGGCGACCGGCCAGAACCGGGGCAAGACCACCGCCTCGCTGGGCCTGACTGCCTCGATCATCCGGCGCGGTGCGCGGACCGGCTTCATCAAGCCGGTCGGGCAGCGCTACCTGGTCGTGGAGGGCACCCGCGCCGACGAGGACGCGGTGCTGATGAAGGCCGTCTTCGACCTCCCCGACGCGCTCGACGACATGAGCCCGGTGACGCTGCCGCGGCACTTCACCACCGACTACATCATGGGCAGGGTCAAGGAGGATCTGGAGCGGGCGGTGACCGAGGCGGCGACGAGGGTCGCAGCCGACAAGGACCTGCTGGTCATCGAGGGGACGGGCCACGCCGGCGTCGGGGCGGTGGTCGGCCTCTCGAACGCGCGCGTGGCGGCCCTGCTCGAGGCTCCGGTGGTCATCGTCAGCGAGGGCGGGGTGGGGCGCCCGATCGACGAGATCGTGCTCAACCACGCCCTCTTCGAGCGCGACGGCGTGCACGTGGTGGGGGCGGTGGTGAACAAGGTGGACGTCGTGTCGCACCCCCATCTCCCCGATGTGCTGCGGCGCGGCCTGGCTCAGCACGGGATCGACCTGCTCGGCTGCATCCCGTACAGCGACCTGCTGGCCAATCCCTCGCTGGAGCTGATCGCCACCCACCTCGATGGCGAGCTGCTCGCCGGCCAGGCGACCCCGGGGCGCACGATCGGCCACGTGGCCATCGGCGCCATGCAGGCCGAGCACGCCGCGCGCCTCATCCGCGAGCGCAGCCTGCTGATCACCCCGGGGGACCGGGACGACATGCTGCAGATGGCGCTCGAGCTCAACGCCGGGACAGACGGGCAGGTGACCGGCATCGTCCTGACCGGAGGCTTCCGGCCGCCGAACGCCCGGCTGGATGACCTCCGGGCTGCGGGCCTCTTCACCTACCTCGTGAAGAGCGACACCTATCGGACCGCCCAGGCGGTCGACGAGATCCTGGTCAAGACCCATCCCACCGACACCGACAAGATCGAGACCATCATCCGACTGGTCGACGGATCACTCGATCTCGGCGACTTCCTCGCACACCTCTAGTAGCATGCGGAGCATGACCGCCACGCAGCCAACCATCGACCGCCTCCACTTCACCGGCGACGACGAGGCCGATCGCCTGCTCGCCAGCGAGCCGCTGGCGCTGCTGATCGGCTTTGCGCTCGACCAGCAGGTCTCGGTCCAGAAGGCCTTCTCCGGGCCGTCCGAGCTGCGGCGGCGGATCGGCCACCTGGATGCCGCCCGGATCGCCGCCATGGATCCGGAGGAGCTGGCCACCGCTTTCCGGCAGCGACCCGCGCTTCATCGCTTCCCCGGGTCCATGGCCGGGCGGGTCCAGGCGCTGTGCGCGTACCTGGTCGCGAACTACGGTGGCGACGCGAGCCGCGTCTGGACCGAAGCGCGCGACGGGCGCGACCTGCAAGCGCGGCTGCTCGCGCTGCCGTCCATCGGCGATATGAAGGCTCGATCGCTGATCGCGATCCTCGGCAAGCGGTTCGGGATCCAGGTCCCGGGGCTCGACGAGGTGATGCCGGCACATCCGACCCTCGGCGACGTGGATTCGGCCGAGGCGCTGGCCAGCTACCAGGCCAGCAAGCGGGCCTGGAAAGCCGCCCACCGGGCCGCCAAGGGCTGAGGGCGGCGTCGCCGGACAGGGAAGGAGGCCGGACGTGGGCACTCGCCGGCCTCCTCGTACGCCGCGGCGCGATCGATCGAAACCGACGCGCGCGGTGACAGCCAGCATCATAGGGAGCGGACCCCCGACGTCACTAGTACTTTGTGGCGAGGCGCCGGGTCAGGCCACGTCCCACGCCAGCGGCATGTTGTCGGTGAGCCGGGTGCCGCCGATCCAGACCGCCACGAGCGCCAGCGCCGGCCCAGTGACGCGTTGCAGCTCGACCAGGCTGGCGGCGTCGGCGATGCTGATGTAGTCGGGCCGCGCCATCGATTCGGCGGCGATCACCTCCGTCATCCGCGCCCGCAGCACCTCGGCCGAGCGCTCGCCGGCGTCGTAGGCGGCTCGGGCGGCGTTCAGGGCGACGTAGAGGCAGGTCGCCGCATGCCGCTCCTCGATCGAGAGGTGCGCGTTCGCGCTCGACAGGGCGAGCCCGTCGGCCTCGCGCACGGTGGGGCAGATCACCAGCTCGATGTTCATGAACAGGTCGCGCATCATCCGCCGCAGGATCACCACCTGCTGGGCGTGGCGCTGTCCCAGGTACACGCTGGCCGGACCCACCAGGTTCAGCATCTTGAGCATCACCGTGGTCAGGCCATCGAGGTGGCCGGGCCGCGAAGCTCCCTCCAGCTGCCGGGTCAGCCCTTCCACGGTCACCCTCGTCACGTCGTCGGGCGGGTAGAGGCTCGCCACGTCCGGCATGAAGACGACCGTTGCCCCCTCGCGCTCCAGGAGGGCGAGCTCCCGATGCTCGTCGCGCCGCATCGGGCTCGACTCGTCGAGGGTCGGAAACTCCCCCGGGTTGACGAAGGAGCTGACGACCACGCAGCCGTTCTCGGCGGCGGCGCGGCGGACCAGGGAGAGCTGCCCGTCGTGCAGGACGCCCATCGTCGGGACGAAGCCGACCGACTCGCCGGCCAGCCGGCGCTCGAGGATCGCGGCGCGCAGCTCGGGGACGCCGCGCAGCATCTGCACGATCAGCGTCGACGAGAGCGGGCGGGGCGCTCCGGGCGCTCCGGCGGATGGGCCCTGCGGTAGCGGTCCACGATCAGGTCCCACAGCCGTTCGGCGACCTGCCGCTTCGGCAGCATCGGCCAGTCGCTGAGCTCGCCCTCGGCGCCGAAGACGATCACCTTGTTCTCGTCGGTGCCGATCGCGTCGAACGGTCCCCCCACCTTGTTGCCCACGATCAGGTCCAGGCCCTTGTCCCGCAGCTTGCTGCGTGCGTTGGCCTCGAGATCGTCGCTCTCGGCGGCGAAGCCGACCAGGAAGGGGCGCGTCCCGTCGGCCATCTCGCCGACCTCGGCGATGATGTCCGGGTTCGCCACCAGTTCGATCTGCAGGTCGCCGCCGCCGCGCTTGATCTTGCTGCTGCTGGCGCGCTTCGGGGCGAAGTCGGCGACCGCGGCGGCCATCACCAGGATGTCTGCGGCGGGGGCGGTGCGAAGGACGGCCTGTCGCATCGTGGCGGCGGTGATGGCCTCGACCACGGTGACCCCGCGCGGCGCCGGGACGCTCATCACCCCCGCAATCAGGGTCACGCTGGCGCCACGGTCACGCGCCGCCTCGGCGATCGCCACGCCCATCTTGCCGCTGCTGCGGTTGCCGATGAAGCGCACCGGATCGATCGGCTCGCGCGTGCCGCCGGCGCTCACCACCACCTGCAGCCCGTCGAGATCGCCGGCGCGCGCGAAGAGACGCTCGACCGCCTCGACGATCGTCTCCGGTTCGGCCAGGCGCCCCACGCCGGTCAGCCCGCTGGCCAGCGCGCCGACCTCGGGCTCGACGATTCGATGCCCGAAGGCGCGCAGCGTCTCCACGTTGCGCTGGGTGGCGGGGTGGGTCCACATGCCGGCGTCCATGGCGGGCGCCACCACCAGCGGCGCCCGGCTGGCGAGCGCGATGGCGGTTACGGCGTTGCCCGCGTTGCCGGCCGCCAGCTCCGCCAGCAGGTTGGCGGTCGCGGGGGCGACCACGATCGCGTCGGCCCCCTCGGCCAGCTCGACGTGGGCGATCTGCGAGTCGGCATCGAGCGCCATCACGTCATCGACGACCCGGCGGTGGGTGAGCGACGCAAAGGTCAGCGGGGTGACGAACTGGGTCGCCGCCGGTGTCATCGCCACGTCCACCACGGCCCCACGCTCGGCCAGCAGGCGAACCAGCGAGACCGCCTTGTAGGCCGCGATGCTGCCGGCCACGCCCACGACGACGCGCCTGCCGGCGAGCGAGCCGCGATCGTCGGTCATCGGTTCGTTCCGGCGCTGTCGAGTCCGGACCCGCCGGTCGCGGTCCCGGCCAGGCGGATCGCCTCGTAGGCGTAGCGGATGCCGCGCAGCGTCAGGTCCGGCTCGATGGCGTCGATCCCCGGCACGTCCTGCAGCCAGGGCTCGTGGGTGTACCCGCCGGTGGCGATGACGGTCACCCGGCTCTCGGCCGGGGAGCGCTCGAGCAGCTCTCCGCGCAGGGCCGTCAGCAGCCCGCTCACGAGGCCGATGTAGCCCAGCACGGTGCCGCTCTGCATGGCATGGATCGTGTTCGAGCCGATCGCGTGCGGCGGCCGGGCCAGCTCGATCCGCGGCAGCTTGCTGGCATAGCCCACCAGCGCCTCGAGCGAGAGGCCGAGGCCGGGGGCGATGGCGCCACCGATGTAGGCCCCCTCGGCGCTGAGGACGTCGAAGTTGGTGCTGGTCCCGAGATCGATGACGATCGCGGGGCCGCCGAACTCGGTGCGCGCGGCGAGGGCGTTGCACAGCCGATCGGCGCCCGCCTCGGCCGGCCGGTCGATCTGAATGCTCAGCGTGCCGTCGAGGGACGCGGAGTCGATGATCATCGGCTCCAGCCCGATGCGGGTACGGACGAAGCGCTCGAAGGTGCCCGTCAGTGGCGGCACCACCGATGCCAGCGCCACCGCCTGCAGCTCATCCAGCCGGTGCCCGTCGAGCGCCAGCATCTCGGCGGTCATGGTGGCGACCTCGTCGGGGGTCGCCCCCGCGTGCGCCGTGGCGCGCCATGAGCCGACCAGCTCGCCGTCGGTGAAGAGGCCGAGCGTGATGTTCGTGTTGCCGACATCGGCGGCGAGCAGCTTCACGCGCCACATCCTACCAGCCGTCAGGCGCCCTCCCGCGCCCGGAGTCCGGTGCTAGACTCGCCCGCGATTCCCCACTGCAAGGCGCAGCCCGTGAGCGACCCGATGACCGACGCGAGAGCGAAGCTCTACATCAACACGGGCGTCGTCACCGACAAGAGCGACATCTACAACATCCTGCGCCCGCTGCTGAAGCAGACCGTCACCTACACGTATCGACGCGGGACCCAGGTGACCGGCAGCGGGACGGGCTGGGTCGAGCGGATCGTGGTCGACCACCCCGAGATCGCCAGCTACTTCACGCCGCTCGCCATCTGCCTCAACCTCGACTCGTTCGACTACCTCCAGTTCGACACCACCTCCGAACAGCTGCTCGTCTACACCCTCGTCATCGGCGAGGAGCGGGTCGTCCTCGAGTTCGCGACCGCGGCTCCGCGTGCCGACGTCGCCGATGAGAAGGATGAGGGCCACCCCCTGCCCCGCTCCGCGGACGAGCTGGCGCGCGACCTCCGCTTCATCCAGATGGAGCTGCTGATGTCGCCCGAGGCGAGCGACGACGACGAGGAGGCCTGAGGTGGCGTCCGGCGCCGCCGCCGGACGCGTCCGCGCGCGCACTCGCGTCCCGTACGAGCGGAGCGTGCTGGCGAACGGCCTCCGGGTGGTGACGCAGCCGATGCCGACCGCCCGGTCGGTCGCGGTGGGCCTCTTCGTGGGCGTCGGTTCGCGGCGCGAGGACGAGGCGCACGCGGGGCTCTCGCACCTCCTCGAGCACCTCGTCTTCAAGGGGACGCGGCGCTATCCCGAGCCGGGCGGCCTCTCGGAGGCGGTCGAGGGCTGCGGCGGCACGGTCAATGCAGCGACCGACCGCGAGCTGACGATCTACAGCGCACGCGTCCCCACCGAGGCCGCCTCTCGGGCCCTGGACGTCGTGGCAGATCTCGTCCTGTCGCCGCTGTTGCGAAAGCGGGACCTCATCGGCGAGAAGCCGGTGATTGTCGACGAGATCCGCATGTACATCGACTCGCCGGGGGACCACGTCTTCAGCCTCTTCGATAAGCTCCTCTTCGGCCGGCATCCGCTCGGCCGTGAGATCGCCGGCACGCCGCGCAGCGTGCGGCGGGCGCGGCACGACGTCGTGGTCGACCACTGGGAGCGCTGGTATCGACCGTCGAACCTCGTGCTGGCGGCCGCGGGATCGATCCGCCACGACGACGTGCTCAAGGCAGCCGGGGGCTGGTTCGAGGCCGATGCGCCGGCATCGGTTCCGACCCGCCTCCCAGCCGCGCTCGAGGCGCCGACGCCGGCGCCGCCTGGCTCGGTGCGCCTCGCCTTCCGCCGCCTCTCCCAGGGGAACCTGTGCATCGGCATGCCGGGCGTGGCCCGCGACCATCCCGATCGCTGGGCGCTCGACCTGCTGGGCGCGGTGCTCGGCGACGGGATGAGCAGCCGCCTCTTCGTCGAGCTGCGCGAACGACGCTCGCTGTCGTACGACGTGTCGACCTTCGGCGCCACCTACGCCGATTGCGGGACCTTCGGGGTGCACGCCGGCTTCGACCCGGAACAGGCGTCGGCCCTGCTCGCCGCCATCCTCGAGCAACTGGAGCGCGTGGTGCAGGAGCCGGTCGGCTCCGCGGAGCTCGAACGGGCTCGTGCCTACACCCGGGGACGGCTTGAGCTGCGCATGGAGGAGACCGGGGCGATGGCGGCCTGGCTCGGCACCGGGGAGAGCCTGCTGCCGCGCATCCTCACGGTCGACGAGGTGATCGAGCGACTCGAAGCGGTGACGGTCGATGACCTGCTGCGCGTGGCGCGCTCATACGTGCGGCCCGACCTGGCGCGGCTGGCGGTGCTCGGTCCGTTCCGCTCCCGTCTCCGCTTCGAGCGGATGCTGCCCGCATGACCCGCCGCTCGCCGGCCGCGCCGGGCTGGGATGCTCCGCTGGAGGTCATCGACCTCGTCCCGGACGAGCTCGCCCTGGCACGCGCCCAGCTGGCGTCGGGGCTCTATGGCCTCGCCGAAGGGGTGCTGCTGCGGTTGATCGCCGGCCTCGAGGCCGCCGGCAAGGGCGGCCTGGAGGAGCTCGACGGGGCGCGGGCGCTCCTCGGCGAAGCCCTGTGGCGGCAGGGCAGGCCGCTGGCCGCCGGCGTCGCGATCGACGGGATTCGGAGCAGCAGTGTTGAACGCCGCCGCCCGATGGTGATGCTGATCGAGGCGGAGTCCGTGGCGGCCGCCGGGGACCCGGACCGTGCCGCTCGACTCGCGGAGCGGGTCGTCTCGACGATCGGAGTGGACGAGGCCTGGAAGCTGCGCGGCGGGGTGGCGACCCGGATCACGTGGCCCGCCCCATCCTCCTTTCGTTCGCCGGCCCGACGCAGCGAGGGTGCGGGAAGCCTCGCGGAGGCGCCGCCCGCACCACCGACACCCGAGCGGACGGCGGCGGCGCACACGCGGCTCGAGGCTGCCCGGCGCGCATTCGCGGACGGGAAGCTCGATGAGGGAGACCGCCAGCTGGCGGCCGCGCTGCGGCTCGATTCGCGCATCGGACCGGAGGGGGCCGTCCTGCTAGAGCCGACCCTCGGCAGGGAGGCCCCCGCAGAGCGTCTGCTACTCTACGGCGACCTCTTGCGCGCCGCCGGCCGCGAGGCGGACGCCACCATCGCCTTCGACCGCGCTGCACGCGCCTGACCCCCGCACGGAGCCGACTTCCGCATGGAACGCACACTCGTCCTGATCAAGCCTGACGGCGTCCAGCGAGGGCTCGTCGGCGAGCTCATCGGTCGCTTCGAGCGGAAGGGCCTCAAGCTGGTCGGGCTGCGCATGCTCGACGTGTCACAGGAGCTGGCCGAGCGTCATTACGCGGTCCATGCCGGGAAGCACTTCTATGCCGGCCTGGTCGAGTTCATCACGGCCGGCCCGGTTGCGGCGGTTGCTCTCGAGGGGCCCGATGCCATCGCGGTGGTCCGACGGATGGTCGGGCGCACGATGCCGAACGAGGCCGAGCCCGGCACCATCCGCGGCGACCTGGGGATCAGCGGGCTTCGAAACCTGATCCACGCATCGGATGCCGTGGAGACGGCCGCCTCGGAGCTGGCACTGTGGTTCGAGGCCGGCGACCTGGTCGACTACGGGCGCGCCATCGACAGCTGGATCGTGGCCGAGGAGCCCGCCAGCTCGTAGGCCGCCGTCGACAGGCCGGCGTAGCTCGGGTGCTCGACGAGGCCCATCCGATCCAGCGGGAAGTAGCGCAGCCAGGCCCGCCCGACGATGAGCTCACGGCTCACCGGCCCGAAGACGCGTGAGTCCTGGCTGTCGGGGCGGTTGTCGCCCATCACGAAGTACGTGCCCGCCGCCACCGTCCACGAGGTGGTCCCCTGGGCATCCCGTGGCAGCGTCGGCGCCGTCCCGCCCCCGATCGAGCGGACGACGTACGGCTCCTCGAGGCGCACCGGGCTCCCGCCCGGCTGCTGGACGAAGACGCGCCCGTTCTCGAGGCTGACAACGTCACCGGGGAGGCCGATGACCCGCTTGATGAACGGGATGCCGCCCTGGCCGAATCCCTCGGGCGGCTGGAAGACGACGATGTCGCCGCGCTCGTAGTCGTTGAAGCGCGGCGAGATCTTGTCGATGAGGACGTACTCGCCCGGGTTGACGGTGGGCATCATCGATTGCTGCTGCACTTCGAACGGCTGGGCGACGAAGTTGTGGATGACCAGGTAGATGACCAGCGTCAGCACCAGTGTCTCGACGATCTCGAGAGCGCATCCGAGCCTGCGACGCGGGGCTGGTTGCTCGCCGTCCTCCGCAGTCTCAGGAGTGGGGGTCGGCGGAGGGGTGTAGGTCATCGGGCTCCGTCAGATGAGGGCGTGGCAGGCGGCGCGTAGCATAGCGGGCTCAGTGACGAAGCGCGCCCTGCCCCTCCGGACCGTGGCGGTACTCGGGATCGGGTTCGCGGTGCTCGGCGCCATCCTGTACTACGCCTCGACGGTCGATGCCCGCGGCCCGACCGTGATCGCGATCTCGCTGACCCAGCACCTGACCGGCAACGCGGAGCAGGCGCTGACCACGACCAGCATCGAGGTCGATTTCTCCGAGCCGGTCGAGCGTGGTTCGGCACAGGCCGCGTTCGCCCTCAGCCCGGCGGTGGAGGGAGCATTCAGCTGGAGCGCAAGCAGCCTCACCTTCACGCCGGCCGCCCGGCTGCCGTTGCGCACCGAATTCGAAGTCACCATCGGCCCGGGCGTCCGCGACCCGGCGGGCAACGAGATGACGGGGGCGCCGAGGCGGTTCGCCTTCACCACCGTCGGCAACCCAACCGTCATCGCATCGGTCCCGATCGATGCAGCGACCGAGGTGGCCCTCGACGCGCCGATCGTCGTCGACTTCTCGATCCTCATGGACACCCCCTCGGTCGAGCGGGCGATCCGGGTGTCTCCCTCCGCCGAGGTGACGCTGCGCTGGAGCCGTGAGCGGTTGACCGTTGTGCCGGTCGCGTCCTGGGAGCCCAACCGCCACTACACGCTCACGATCGGCGTCGCTGCCCAGGATCAGGCCGGGACGCCGCTCGAGGCGCCCTTCCGCCTGTCGTTCCAGACGGTTACAGCCGGGCTCACCGTCGAGGCGATGGTCCCCGCCGATGGCGTCGCCGGGATCTCCATCGCGACCCCCATCGCGTTCCTCTTCGGGGAGGCGCTCGACCCTGAGAGCGTGCACGACGACCTGCTCACCATCACGCCGGCGGTGCCGGGCTCGCTTGAGGTGGTTGCCCCGCCGGGGGCGACCGGCCTCGGCGACGACGAGCAACGAGTCCTGCGATTCCAGCCATCCGGCCCGTTGGACCCGAACACGACGTACGAGGTCACGCTCGGGCCGGGCCTGCAGGGAGCCGATGGGGCGGGAATGCCCGCCGGCATCTCCTGGACCTTCACCACCGGGTCTCCGACCGCAACCCTCTCAAACCAGGTCGTCTTTCTCTCGGATCGCGCCGGGATCGTCAACCTGTGGGCCATGAATCCCGATGGGTCCAACCAGCGCCAGCTCTCCTCCGAGCTGTCGCCGATCACCAGCTATGCCGTCTCGCCGGATGGGCGCTCCTTCGTCACCGGCGACGGGGCTGCCATCGTCTGGCAGCGGGCGGATGGGACGGCGCGTCGCCTCCTCACGGATCCGGGCGTCGTCGAATTCGATGCGGCCTACTCTCCCGATGGGCTGTTCATCACCTTCGCCCGCGCGGATCCTGCCCGGGGGTCGAGCCTCGGCCTCTGGATGCGTGACGCCGATGGGAGCGATCCGCGGCCGATCGAGCTGCCGTCGGGCCCGCTCGCGTCGCCGTCCGTGGCTGAGCCGACACCCGTGCCGCTGCTGCGCGCCCCGCGCCTCTCCCCCGACGGGTCGGCGCTGGCGTTCGTGGACGCGGCGGGCAGGGTCGACATCCTCGACCTCGAGCTGCTGCAGCTGACGTCAGCCCCGTTCGTGGCGCTCTCCGAGCCGGTCTGGCTGCCCGACGGAAGCGGCGTGCTCGTCGGGGGCGTGCATGCCGACCCGGCGACGCTGGCGAATCCCTATCGGCCGCACTCGGCGGTGGCACCCCTGGATCCCGCATCGGCAGATCTATCCTCCGAGGAGGTGGGCACACTGCGGATCGTGCGCCTGGTTAACTACGCAACCACGGTCAAGGCCACGGCGTTCGGGGCGGGTGCCTCGCGGCCGGCCGTGGACGCCGGTGGTCGCTACGCGTTCGTTCGGCTGGAGGGCGACGAATCCGGCAGCGGAACCCTGTGGGTGACGTCGGCGCTCGAGGACCCCGGCGATCCGGTGAACCTCGTCTCCGGCCGGGGAACGGCCTCCGCCGCATTCGCACCTGAGCCCGGATCGATGGTGATCGGCGCCGCCGAGCCGGGTGGCGTCTGGCTGCTCAACCTTGCCACCGCGGACGCACAGCAGCTGACCTCGGATGGGTGGCTGCCGCGCTGGCTGCCCTGAAAGTTGACCCGTCGCGAGACGCCGGGCTACCATACCGGCGCATCGCTGGCGGACGCGCTGACGCGACACTCCGCCGGCGTTTCCGTGTGCGAGACGACGCGATACGTGACCCGGGCGCGCCCTGAATAGCAGCGACCGAAATCGCCCAGCCCAATTCGGAGGTTTCATGGAGATCCATCCCATCACCTGGGTGATTCCGGTCGCCGGTCTCGCCGCGATTGCCTTCGCCCTGTACCTCGCCTGGGACGTGCTGCGCTCCGACATCGGGACGGAGGCGATGCAGGAGATCGCGGGCACGATCTTCGAGGGAGCGGTGGCCTTCATCCGACGGCAGTACCGCACCATCGCCCTCCTGGCGCTGGGTGGGGCGGTGGTCATCGGCCTGGTGATTGCGCTGGTCGAGGGCAAGGAGGTTGCCGATACGAGCATCTTCGGGCCCGAGCTCGGCCTCAGGACCGGAGTCGCCTTCCTCGTCGGTGCCGCGTGCTCCATGGCGTCGGGCATCATCGGCATGTACATCAGCGTGAAGTCCAACCTGCGGACGGCCGCGGCGGCGCGCCACAGCCTCGTCCGGGCGGTGCAGATGGCGATGCGTGGCGGGGCCGTCTCCGGGTTCCTGGTGGTCGCCCTCTCGCTCCTTGGGGTGTGGTCGATCTTCGCCCTCTATGACGGATTCACCCGCCCCGAGCAGGCGCCGTTCCTGATCGTCGGCTTCGGCTTCGGCGCCAGCTTCGTGGCTCTCTTCGCCCAGCTTGGCGGTGGGATCTACACCAAGGCCGCCGATGTCGGGGCCGACCTGGTCGGCAAGGTCGAGGCGGGCATCCCCGAGGATGATCCGCGCAACGCCGCCGTCGTGGCCGACCTGGTGGGGGACAACGTCGGTGACTGCGCCGGCCGTGGAGCCGACCTCTTCGAGTCGACCGCCGCCGAGAACATCGGCGCCATGATCCTGGGCGTGGCGGTCTTCCGGATCGCGGACGCAGCCGGCTGGCCTCACCCGGAGGCGTGGATCTTCTTCCCGCTGGTCGTCCGTGGCTTTGGACTGCTGGCCACCATCGTCGCCATCTTCTTCGTCCGCGGACGCGAGGACGAGGACCCGATGAACATGCTGAACCGCGGCTACTGGGTGACCACCATCCTGTCGGTCGGCGGCCTGGCGCTCACGACCTCGATCATGATGCAGACGCCGGGAACCACCGGGGCCAATGGGATCGCGCCCTGGGTCTGGTTCTTCGGGGCCGGGCTCGTCGGCCTCGCCACCAGCGTCGCCTTCGTCTACATCACCCAGTACTACACCGCCGGCGCCTGGCGGCCGGTGAAGGAGATCGCCGAGGCCAGCAAGACCGGCCCCGCCACCAACATCATCTCGGGCGTTGCGGTCGGCTTCGAGACGACCGCGGTGACCGCCATCACCATCGGGATCGCCCTCTTCGCGAGCCACTGGCTCGGCACCCAGGCGCTGCCCGACGTCCCCAACGGCGGAATCTTCGGCACGGCCGTGGCGACGATGGGGATGCTGATGACCACGGCCTTCATCCTGGCCATGGACACCTTCGGCCCGATCACCGACAACGCGGGCGGGATCGCGCAGTTCGCCCACGCCGAGGGCAAGGCGCGTGAGATCACGGACCGGCTGGATGCGGTCGGCAACACCACCAAGGCGCTGACCAAGGGCTATGCCATCGCATCGGCGTCGCTGGCAGCGTTCCTGCTCTTCTCGGCCTACATCGACAAGATCAACCTGATCCAGACGAACCGCGGCGGGCCGCTGCTGGAATCGGTCAACCTGGCCGACGTGAACGTCTTCATCGCCGCCCTGATCGGCGCCATGCTCGTCTACTTCTTCAGCAGCCTCGCCATCCGGGCGGTCGGCAAGGCGGCCCAGGCGATCATCGTCGAGGTGCGGCGCCAGTTCCGTGAGATGCCGGGGATCATGGACTACAGCCAGCGCCCCGACTACGCCCGCGTGGTCGACATCACCACCCGCTCGGCCCTGCGCCAGATGATCCTGCCCGGCGCGGTGGCGGTGGCGACCCCGATCGTGGTCGGCCTGCTGCTGCGGCAGGAGGCGGTCGCCGGCCTGCTGATGGTCGGCACCATCGCCGGCGTGCTGCTGGCAACGGTGCTGAACAACGGCGGCGGGGCCTGGGACAACGCGAAGAAGTTCATCGAAGCCGGGCACCTGACCGACGACCAGGGCAACGTGCTCGGCAAGGGCACCGACGCCCACGCGGCGGCGGTGGTGGGGGACACGGTGGGAGATCCGTTCAAGGACACCGCCGG
>DASYRA010000011.1:0-1771 GCA_036004845.1 Candidatus Limnocylindria bacterium | reverse complement strand
GCCGTCGTGGCGGTGAAGGCGGCCGACGTCACGGCGCCCGAGCTACAGCGGGCGATCGCGAGCTTCCGCACCGAGGCAGTGGCGACCGGGCAGATGTACGGCCCCATCACGGTCGACGTCAACCCGGATAAGACGGTGGCCGCGATCCACGTGGGACTGGTCGGCAGCGGCACGGACGAGAAGTCAGAGCGCGCGTTGTCCACGCTGCGCGAGGATGTCCTCCCGGCGACGTTCGGATCGGTGCCAGGCGCCGAGGCTCATGTCACCGGCATGACGGCGGCCTCCGTCGACGTGAACAAATCGATGACCGCGAGCCTGCCGCTCGTCCTCGGCTTCGTGCTCGGGCTGGCCTTTCTGGTGATGCTCGTGTCCTTCAGGTCGGTGGTGATCGCGACAACGACTATCGCACTGAACATGCTGTCCGTCGCCGCCGCTTATGGGCTTGTCGTGGGCATGTTCCAGCTCGGCTGGGGTGAGTCGCTGTTCAACTTCGAGTCGACCGGGGCTCTCGCCAGCTGGCTGCCGATCTTCCTCTTCGTGATGCTCTTCGGCTTGTCGATGGACTACCACGTCTTCGTCCTGAGCAGAATCAGGGAGGCGTACGACAGGGGCCTGCCGACCAAGGACGCCGTCGCGTTCGGCATCCGGTCGACCGCCGGGGTGATCACTGCTGCCGCGGTGGTGATGGTCGCGGTGTTCATGCTCTTCACGACGATCTCTCTGACATCGATGAAGGCGCTTGGCTTCGGGTTGGCCGCGGCTGTCCTGCTCGATGCGACCGTGGTTCGGGGGGTGCTGCTGCCGGCTGTGATGACGTTGCTCGGCGAGCGCAACTGGTATCTGCCCCGCTGGCTGCGTTGGCTGCCAGAGGTATCGCACGAGCACATCCCGGGCCCGGTCGAGGTGCCGCCCCGGCGGCGCGAACTGGAGGGCGTCGTCGCCCACTGACGGCGTCTCGCTTCCAGTGCCGAGTCCCCCGCTCACATGATCGGAGCGGGGGACTCGCCGCGCTGGTGTCCCTTGTCGGTGAAGGCTGCCACACTCGGTTGCGTGAGCGCGGCCCTGGACGAACTCGAGCGGGTCTATCGCAGTGAGGCCACGCGGCTGCGGGCGGCGCTCGCGAGGCGGATCGGCGATGTCGCGCTCGCCGAGGATCTGGTCCAGGACGCCTTTGCCGAGGCGGCCGCTCATTGGCCAACCGAAGGGGTGCCGGCCAACCCCGGTGGCTGGCTGGCGACGACCGCCCGCCGCAAGGGCGTCGACCGCCTGCGGCATCTTCGGACCGGCGAGGAAAAGCTGCGCCTGCTGACCGTCGACGCAGCGCGGGACCGATCGGCCGGCACCGACGGCTCCGCCGCCGCGGACGCCGCCTTCACTTCAGCCGGCGGCGCAGACGATGAGCTGCTGACCCTGGTGTTCGCCTGCTGCCACCCGTCGCTGCCGCGCGAGTCACAGGTCGCGCTGACGCTTCGTACGGTATGCGGGCTGACGACGAACGAAATCGCCGCGGCGTTCCTCACATCCGACGCCACGATGGGCCAACGGCTCTCCAGAGCGCGGTCGCAGCTGCGCGGCGTCGAGGTGGCGATGCCTGACCCGGATGAGCTCAGCTCGCGCCTGGCCGAGGTGCTGACCGTCGTCTATCTGGTCTTCAACGAGGGATATCTGGCGAGCGCCGCCAGGACGCCCGCACGGCGCGACCTCGCCGCCCAGGCGATCGCGCTGGCCCGCACCCTCCATCCACTGATGCCGCGCGAGCCTGAGGTGCTCG
>DASYRA010000010.1:0-20560 GCA_036004845.1 Candidatus Limnocylindria bacterium | reverse complement strand
GTTCAGCTCGGCCATCCCGATCTCGGCACCCCAGTCCCGGGCCTTGGTGGTCGCTGCCTGGAGCGTGGCCAGCAGCGTGGCCAGCTTGCTGCTCGCCACGTTGAGCGCCCCGCGCTCGACGCGAGCGTCGCCGATCGGGAGGACGCCGCGTGAACCGACTGGCGAGCTCGCGCCCGGCAGCCTGGCCACGCGGTCCAGCTCCTCCGAGCCGGCCCACCAGGCCGCCGCCGCCCGTTTTAGAAGGTCTGCCACCCGACTGCCTCCAGACTCCTGGTTGCGAGGGTCACGTCGGCCTCCCGTTCCGGCCATCGGCTACGCTGCATCCC
Organism: Candidatus Limnocylindria bacterium; assembly: GCA_036004845.1. Taxonomy (GTDB): domain Bacteria; phylum Chloroflexota; class Limnocylindria; order QHBO01; family QHBO01; genus CF-167. The sequence goes on along the minus strand of DASYRA010000010.1, from coordinate 20,234 downwards.
GAGCCACCGACGCCGGAGTGGCGGAATGGCAGACGCGGCCGGTTTAAACCCGGCAGCCCGAAAGGGCGTGGGGGTTCGAATCCCTCCTCCGGCACCAATGCTCGCGCTAGCGTCGGCCGAGGCGCAGCCCGCCGCGACGAGCGGTCTGGCCCTTCTTCACGCTCGGCCGCTGCCGCCACTCGGCGCCGACGATCGCCACGGTCAAGACCTGGATCGCCTGCGATGCGGGGGAGCTGGGTCGGCTGAAGACAACCGGCACCCCTTCGTTCACCGCGCGGATCATATCCACCTCGGTGTAGGGGATCTCGGCCACGGGCTTGGCGCGGAGCAGGTTCTCGACATCCCGTGTCTTCAGCAGCTCCCTCGGGAAGATGTGGTTGACCACGAAGTGGGTCGTGGCGCGCAGCGTCGCCGTCTCCGCCAGGAACCCGAGCATCAGTGTCGTGGCCCTCAGCGCGGCGATCTCGGGGAAGATCACGAAGACGTGCGTATCGGCCTGCTCGAGCATCCAGAGGCTGCGGGGATCCAGGCGCGAGCCGCAGTCGACGAGCACGTGGTCGAACGACGGCCGCAGGATGCGAAATGCCTTTTCGAGCTGGTCGACCGTCACCCGGAAGTCCGCCTCGGGATTGGACGGCCCGGCCAGGACGCTCACCCCCGAGGCGTGCTCGGCCAGGTAGCCGGCGGCAAGGGCGGGATCGGCCAGCGCCTGCTCGTCGCTGCACAGGTCGGCGATGTCGTACCGCGGCGACAGGTTCAGGTGGGTCGCCACCTGCCCGAACTGCAGGTCGAGGTCGACGAGCAGGACCCGGGCCGCGTTGCCCTGCATCGCGGCGGGTCCGCCGGCGAGCAGGACGGCCGAGTTCACCGCCAGCGTCGTCGTGCCGACGCCGCCCTTGGGGGAGAAGAAGGTCACGATCTTGCCCGCGCCGCCGCCCGCGGCACCCTCCGGTCGAGCTTTGCCGGTCCGGATCAGGAGCGCCTCGACGCGTGCCTCGAGCTCGGTCGAGGCGAAGCTCGCCGCGATCACGTCGTCGGCACCGGCCTCCAGGAACGCGATGCGGGCCTCCACGTCGCCGGCGGGAGAGACGACAATCAGCGGCACCTGCTTGGCGGTCGCTCCCCGGATCCTGGCGATCGCTCCCGAGACGGCCAGCCCCTCGGCGACGATCAGGTCGAACGGCCCTGCTCGAAGCGCGCTGACGGCATCGGCGGCGGTGTCGACGGTCGTCGTCGCATAGCCGGCTTCGCGCAGCTGCTCGAGGCGCGAACGCAGGTCCGGGCTTGGAGCGCAGATCAGGATCGGGTTGGCCGGCACGCGGTTCCTCGTCGAGGGTGGAGCGAATCGGTCGCACAGTATAGGGTGCCCCTCGCGCCCGTTGCGACGAGGGGTCCGGGACCGTATACTCGGCCTGCCCTCCAGCGATGGAGGTCGTTTCGCGAGATGGGCTCCTTTCTGCCGCACCCGCTATGGCGCAAGCCAAGGGTGCCGCAAGCCCAGAGAGAGGAGGAGATCGGCCGATGCGCCGTTACGAACTGATGCTCCTGTTCCGGCCGGACCTGGAGGACGACAAGCTCCAGGCGGCGGTCGAGAAGGTGACGCGTGCCATCGTCAACGCCGGCGGGGCACTCACCAAGGTCTCGCCATGGGGCAAGCGCCGGCTCGCCTACGACATCAAGCACTTCCGCGAGGCGAGCTACTTCCTGATCCACTTCGATATCGCGCCCGCCGAGGTCCGTGGCATCGAGCGCGGGATCCTGATCACCGAGGAGATCCTGCGCCACCTGGTCACGGTGCTCGAGGAGAAGGCACTGGGACGGGCCGATGACGACATGCTGGACGCGGACGAGGTGATCCCCGCGGAGCCTGATGAGGCAGATGACATCCTGCCCGATGAGCTGCCGGACGAGATTGGCGACGAGGATGAGGTGGCCGCCGAGGCGTGATGCCTGGCGGCTGGAGGAGAGCAGCACCATGACCCTGAACAAGATGATGATCATCGGCAACCTGGGAGCGGACCCCGAGCTCCGCTACACGCCCGGCGGCAAGGCCGTTGCCGAGCTGCGCGTCGCCGTCAACGACCGATCAAAGGGTGCCGACGGCGAATGGCAGGAGGAGACCCAGTGGTTCCGCGTGGAGCTCTGGGAGCAGGCCGCCGAGCGCGCCGCCGAGCGGCTGCGCAAGGGCCACAAGGTCTTTGCGGAGGGCCAGCTGCGTGCCCGCGAGTGGGAGGGCAAGGACGGCCAGAAGCGAACCTCGCTCGAGATCCGCTTCGCCCGGGTCCAGTCGCTCGAGCGCCGCGAGCCCGGCGAGGGTGGGGGATTCGGCGGCGGCTTCGGCGAGGGTGCCTCGGATGCCCCGCCGGCGGTCAAGCCACGCGGCGCGGCTGCCTCCGCCTCCGCCCCGGCGGAGGTCGAAGCGATCGACGTCGACGACATCCCGTTCTGAGCTGACACGAGTCGAGAGGAAGCACGTCCCAGATGGCCAGTCCACGCTCCCGCCGCGAGACGGCGGATTACTACCGCGATCGACGCCGGCGCAAGGTCTGCAACTTCTGCGTCGACAAGGCCGAGGCGATCGACTACAAGGAGGTCAACCGCCTGCGCCGCTACCTGTCGGAGCGAGCCAAGATCGAGCCGCGCCGCAAGACCGGCACCTGTGCCCGCCACCAGCGCATGCTGACGGTGGCGCTGAAGCGGGCCCGCCACGTCGCGCTGCTGCCGGTGGCCCCACAGCACATGCGCCCCTGATCCGAACTCCGGCGCCGGAAGGCTGACGGCCGATGGACCTCGTCCTGCTCCTGGTGGCGCTGGCGATCATCCTGCTCGGCGCCGAGCTGTTCACCAACGGCATCGAGTGGTTCGGGCACCGCCTGAACCTGGCCGAGGGAGCCGTCGGCAGCGTTCTGGCGGCCGTGGCGACCGCGATGCCAGAGACCCTCATCCCGGTCATCGCCATCGTCGGCCCCACCATCTTCGGCGGCGGCTCGCCGAACTCGGCGGAGATCGGCGTCGGCGCGATCCTGGGCGCGCCCTTCATGCTCTCGACGCTCGCCATGTTCGTGACCGGCCTGGCGATCGTCATCGTCTCGCGCCGCGGGCGACGCGGAATGGAGATGACCGTCAACGTGCGGGTCCTGGGCCGCGACGTCATCTTCTTCCTGGTCGCGTACACGATCGCGATCGCCAGCGCCTTCCTGCCGGCTGACCTTCGCGTGGGACGCTGGGCGGTGGCCATCGGCCTCGTGGCCCTGTACGCGGTCTACGTGCGCGCGCACTTCACCGACCCCGCCGAGGAGGGCGATGCGAGCGAGCTCAACCGCCTCCACCTCAGCCGGCTGACGAACCGAGGCTCGGCTCCGCTCGTCGACCTCGACGTCTTTCCGCATGGACGAGACGAGGGGGAGGCGGTCGAGCATCCGCAGCTTCGCATCATCGTGACCCAGGTAGTCGGGGCACTCGCGCTCATCATCATCGGCGCGCAGGTCTTCGTGGGTGCGGTGGAGCACCTGTCGAGCGCCATCGGCCTGGATCCGAGGATCCTGGCGCTCGTGATCGCCCCGATCGCGACCGAGCTGCCGGAGAAGTTCAACAGCGTGATCTGGGTCCGATCCGGCAAGGACACGCTGGCGATGGGCAACATCAGCGGCGCTATGGTCTTCCAGAGCTGCCTCCCGACGGTGCTGGGCATCCTCTTCACCGAATGGACGTTCCAGGCCAGCAGTGCGCTCGCATTCGCATCGGCGGGCGCGGCCTTCGTCTCGACGATCCTCATCTTCGGGGTGATGCTGCGACGCGGGCGGCTGCATGCCGGGTCGCTGCTGATCGGCGGCCCGATCTACCTGGCCTACGTGGGGGCTGCCCTGCTCCTGCCGGCGGGGGCGGCGGCACACTGAACCAGCCCATGCTCGTGACCGCCAATCTGCGCACAGGGCGCCGTATACTGCCCGCGCCGAAAGGCGGGTGCCGCCGAGGCACCGCCCGGCTCCTGAGGAGGTTAGGTTGCTGAAGCAGGGAACCACCACGGCCACCGCCGAGGCGGACCCCACCGCCGGTCTGTGGGCCTACTTCCACGGCGACTTCGTGCCCCTGGCCGAGGCCAAGATCAGCGTGATGACGCATGCCTTCAACTACGGCACCGCCGTCTTCGAGGGCGTCCGCGGCTACTGGAACGCGGAGCAGGAGCAGCTCTACGGGCTCGACCTGATGGCGCACTACCAGCGCATCCATCGGTCGGTGCGGCTCCTCCAGCTGGAGCTGCGCCAGCCCCCCGAGGAGCTCGTCGAGATCACCGTCGAGCTCCTTCGGCGAGACGCGTTCCGCGAGGACGCCTATATCCGTCCCATCTGCTACAAGTCGAGCGAGATCATTGGCGTCCGGCTCCACAACCTCGAGTCGGACCTCACGATCTTCGCCGTGCCGTTCGGCAAGTACATCGACACCGAGGCCGGGATCCGCGCTCAGGTCAGCACCTGGCGGCGGACCGACGACAACGCCATCCCGGCGCGCAGCAAGATCACCGGCTCCTACGTCAACGGCGCCTTCGCCAAGAGCGAGGCGCAGATGAACGGCTACGACGAGGCGCTGATGCTGACGCAGGAGGGGCACGTCAGTGAGGGGAGTGCGGAGAACCTGTTCATCGTGCGAGACGGGACGCTGATCACGCCCCCCGCCAGCGACAACATCCTGGAGGGGATCACCCGCGAGCATCTGATGACGATTGCCGGCGACCTGGGGATCCCGGTCAAGGAGCGGAGCATCGACCGCACCGAGCTGTACATGGCCGACGAGGTCTTCCTGTGCGGTACCGGCGCCCAGCTCGCACCGGTGATCGAGATCGACCGCAGGCCGATCGGGACCGGCAAGGTCGGCCCGATCACCCATCGCCTGCACACGCTCTACTTCGACGCGGTGCGCGGGCGCTCCGACGCCTACCGCGACTGGCTGACGCCGGTCTACTAGCGACCGCTGCGCTGGCCGCCGCCGTCTCGCGGCGGTCGCCAGCCAGACGAGGGGCCGATGTCCGAGGCGCAAACGCAGGAGCGCTATCTGTGGCTGCAGCGGCTGCTGGAGATGGTGCCGGGGACGGTCAGCTGGGCGGTGATCATCGGTCCCGTCTGGCTCAGCTTCAGCTACCCGTGGCTGGTCGCGTATTTCGTGCTGAGCTTCGACTTCTACTGGCTCTGCCGGGCGCTCTGGTTCTCCGGGGCGGTGATCGTCGCCTTCCGGCGCATCCGCGCCGTCCTCCGCACGGACTGGCGAGCGCGGCTCGAGTCGCTCGAGGATCCGGCGCTGCCCGCCTGGCGCACGTACACGCACCTCGCCCTGATCCCGACCTACACCGAGCCCCTCGAGACGCTGCGCCATACCGTTCGCGCCCTGGCCGAGGCCGACTGGTCGGCCGACAGCAAGATCTGCGCCATCATCACGCGTGAAACCGACGTCGGCGGGATCGCGAACGTGGACGCCCTGCGGGCCGAGTTCGGCGGCGCCTTCGCCGACTTCCTGCACATCCTCGACCCGCTCGAGCCGGGGATCGTGGTGGGGAAGAGCAGCGCGATGGCCTTCGGCGGCCGCTGGCTGTATCGGCTCCTGGTCCGGGAGCGCGGGATGGACCCGACCCTGCTGCTCGTCACGGACCTCGACGCTGACTATCGCGTGCACCCCGAGTACTTCAACTACCTGACCTGGGTGCACGTCACCGACCCGAACCGGGAGACGCAGCTCTACCAGCCGGTCCCGTACTACCACAACAACGTGTGGGAGGCGCCCCTCCTGACCCGCCTCTTCGCCGCCGTCCTCACCCAGCTCCAGATGTGGCGCAGCGTCCTGCCCGAGAAGCTGCAGAGCTTCGGCAGCTATTCGACCACCCTCCACCTGGTCCACGAGGTCGGCTACTGGGCGACCGACGCGATCCCGGAGGACAGCCGTTTCTACTGGAAGAGCTTCTTCACCTACGGCGATCGCTTCCGGGCCGTGCCGCTCTTCATCCCGATCTACGGGGATACGGTGCGCGCGAAGACCTACTGGCGCTCACTGGCGAGCCAGTACCTGCAGGCACGACGCTGGGCGTGGGGCGTCACCGATCTGCCGTATGTCGTGCAGAACGCGATCGCGCATCGTGAGATCCCGTTCTGGTCGCGCGCCTGGAGGGTCCTCAACCTGTTCGGCGAGCACATCAACTGGGCGATCTCGCCGTTCGTGATCACCTTCGGGGCGACGGTGCCGCTGATCATCAACCCGGCCTTCGCGCGCACGACGCTCGGCCAGAACCTGCCGATCTATGCCTCGAGCATGCTGTCGATCGCGCTCGTGGCGCTCATCGTGCTGATCTGGATCGAGCATCGGATCGTCCCGCCCTTCCCGTCCGGCTGGGGCTGGCTGCGGCGGTGGGGGGTCTACCTCGGCTGGACCGGCCTTCCCTTCGTGGGTATCTTCTTCACCAATCTCCCGGCGCTCGACGCCCAGACGCGCCTCCTGACCGGGCGCTACCTGGAATACCGGGTCACCGAGAAGGCCTGACCGATGTCCGAGATGTCGACCCAGATCACTTCTGTTCGGCTCGCCCGCGACCGGGCGCGGCTCTTCGCGGCGCCGGTCATCTGCGTACTGATCGCGGCGGGGGCGGTATTCGGCGGACTCCTGCTGGGCGGCCCGGCGGGCATCTCGCTGATCGGGATCGGTGGGCTGGCCGCGCTGGTGGCGGCCTACCTGGTGGCGCTCGTCTCGTCCTACCGGCTACTGGTCGAGCCGGGGGTCCTCAAGCTGCAGTGGCTCGGCGGGGAACGTCGCTACCGGCTGGTGCGGGGATCGGTGACCCGCGTGGCTGTCGCGGGAGAGAACGCGGCAGCCCTCAATCCGAGGTTCGGATCGCTCGGGTGGGCGGTCGGCCCCGCCATGCTGCGCGGTGACGAGCCGATCGAGCTGATCCGCCTCTCGTCGCGTCCGCCACTCATCGTGGCCCCGACCGATCGCGGCCGCCTGGCGATCGCCGCGGCCGTGGAGAGCGAGCTCCTCGCGGCGATGACCCACGCCGTCCGCCTCCAAGAGCGGCTCGACGAGGTGGCCGCGCGACGGGCCGCGCCACCGGTGCCGGACGTTGCGCCTCCGCCTCCGGCTCCGGTTGTGCCACGCGTCCTGACCGGGATCGAGCGAACCCTCATCGAGCAGCGGCTCGCCGCCGAGCGGGCTGCCGCCCAGGCGGCGGCCGAGGTCGAGCGAGCGGGCGCCGCGGCGGAGGTCGTGCCCGAGAGGGCGCCCGCAGCAGAGCCGGCAGCCGCCGCAGCCATGAGCGCCGCATCGGAAACCGCGACGGCATCGGTCGCCGTGCCGAGGGCAGCGCGTCGGCGAGAGCGCGCCCAGTGGCAACGGCCCGGCTGGCTGTCGGTCCCCGGGCCCGCGACCGTGGTCGCGGCATTGCCGATCGCATTGCCCCTGATCGGGGCCGGCATCGCCTGGACCGCCGTCACCGTCACGGGGCGGCCGTCGCTGCCGATCGATGAGGCCCGCATCCTGCTCGCAGCCCTGGCGCTGGTCGGCCCGCTGGGGGCCGTCGGCGGGCTGATCGCGCGAACCTGGTACCCACGTCTGGGCGGCCTGGTCATGGTGACGAGCATCTCCGCCCTCGCCATGCTGACGCGGACCATCCTGGCCTAGCTCTCGCCTGGCGCCGATTGACAAGCCGGGCGCCGCGCTGCCACGATCCGTGCAATCGAAGACGGCGATGACGGAGCCAGCGCTCTCGTCGAGATCGAGCCAGCAGCGAGCCCGGATGGTGTGAGCGGGCGGCCTCGGGGCGGCGAGCGATCTCTCCCGAGCCGGAGGTGCCAAGCGGACCGAGCGCCGTGGTAACACCTCCCGGGCAGCCACCCGATAGCGCGGCGCAACGAGAGGATCGAGCCGGTCGGCGGCCTCGGTCAAGCGCGGGTGGTACCGCGGGGAGTCACCTTCCCGTCCCGGATCCGGGACGGGTTTCTTGTTGAGTGGAGCGATCGTGTTCAAGCCGGTATCAGGCAAGCTGGATGTTCCCGCGGTCGAACGCGAGCAGATCGAGATCTGGCGCGAGCGCCGCACGATGGAGCGCTACCTCGCCCGCAACGAGGCCGCGGAGCGCCGCTACAGCTTCCTGGACGGGCCGATCACGGCCAACAACCCGATGGGGGTGCACCACGTCTGGGGCCGGACCTACAAGGACCTGTACCAGCGCTACCACACCATGCTCGGCGAGCGCCAGCGCTACCAGAACGGGTTCGACTGCCAGGGGCTGTGGATCGAGGTCGAGGCGGAGAAGGAGCTCGGCTTCAAGAACAAGCGCGACATCGAGTCGTACGGGATTGACCGATTCGTCGAGTTCTGCAAGGCCCGCACGCAGCGGTTCGCCGACCAGATCACCGATCAGTCGATCCGGCTGGGCATGTGGATGGACTGGGAGCACAGCTACTACACCAACTCGGACGAGAACAACTACGCCATCTGGGACTTCCTCGCCGAGTGCCATCGCCGCGGGCTGATCTACCGCGGCCACGACGTCATGCCGTGGTGCCCGCGCTGCGGGACCGGCCTGTCGAACATGGAGCTGGCGACCGAGGGCTATCGAGAGCTCTCGCATCTGTCGCTGACCGTGCGACTGCCGATCACGGCGGCGGGCCACGAGGACGAGGACCTGCTGATCTGGACGACCACGCCCTGGACCCTGTCGTCGAACGTCGCGGCCGCTGTCCACCCGCAGCTGACCTATGTGCGCGTCCGAGGCGAAGCCGGGCGCGACTGGTGGCTGAGCGCCGGGTCGAAGCAGCGGGTCGCGCCGGAGGCTGTGGTCCTGGCGGAGGCGCCGGGCTCGGAGCTCCTGGGCCTGACCTACCGCGGCCCGTTCGACGAGCTGCCGGCGGCCGCCGGGGTCGAGCATCGCGTGATCCCCTGGAACGAGGTGTCCGATGAGGAGGGGACCGGCATCGTGCACATCGCACCGGGCTGCGGGCAGGAGGACTTCGCCCTGTCGAAGGAGTTCGAGCTGGCGGTCATCGACCCGATCGACGAGTTCGGCAGGTTCAAGGACGGCTTCGGCTGGCAGTCCGGCCGCTATGCCGGGGCGGACGACCCGGACGGCGCGGACCTGGCGCGCGAGGTGGCCGAGGACCTGGACGGGAAGGGGCTGCTGGTCGCCCGCGAGCAGTACCGCCATTCGTACCCGGTCTGCTGGCGCTGCGGCACCCAGGTCGTGTTCAGGCTGGTCGACGAGTGGTTCATCGCCATGGACCCGTTGCGCGCCGAGCTATCGGACTCGACGAAGCGCGCCCGATGGCTGCCGGAGGGAATCGGGCTGGAGGAGCGCGAGCTCGACTGGCTTCGCAACATGTCCGACTGGATGATCAGCAAGAAGCGCTACTACGGGCTGGCGCTGCCGATCTGGACCTGCACCGAGTGCGACGCCTGGGAGGTGATCGGCTCCCCGGACATCCTCCGCGAGCGAGCGGTCGCCGGCTGGGACGAGTTCGAGGGACACTCCCCGCATCGGCCGTGGGTCGACGCGGTCGAGGTCGAGTGCCGCTCGTGCGGCGGGAGGTCGCGGCGCATCCTCGACGTCGGAAACCCGTGGCTGGATGCCGGCATCGTGGGCCAGTCGACCCTGAAGTGGACGACCGATCGAGCCTACTGGCAGGAATGGTACCCGGCCGACTTCGTGACGGAGTCCTTCCCGGGCCAGTTCCGCAACTGGTTCTACGCCCTCATCACCGAGAGCACGGTCATGACAGGCCAGGCGCCATTCAGGACGCTGTTCGGCTACGCCACGGCGCGCGACGAGCACGGCGAGGAGATGCACAAGAGCAAGGGCAACGCGATCCTGTTCGACGACGCGGCGGAGCAGATGGGCTCGGACGTCATGCGCTGGATGTTCTCGACGGCCAGCCCGGCCAGCAACATGAACTTCGGCTACCACCTGGCGCACGAGGAGGTGCGGCGCTTCTTCCTGCCGCTCTGGAACACCTATGGCTTCCTCGTCACCTATGCGCGATTGGATGGCTGGACGCCCGCGGGGACCGATGGAGCGGCCGCCGCCCGCACGCTGCTTGACCGATGGATCCTCTCGCGCCTCGATGCGCTGGTGGGCGACGTACGGCAGGCGCTCGATGGCTACGACGCGCAGCGCGCCACGCGCGCGATCGAGGCGTTCGTCGACGATCTGTCGAACTGGTACGTGCGGCGCAACCGCCGCCGCTTCTGGAAGGGGGAGCTGGACGAAGACAAGCGGGCCGCCTACGAGACGCTGCACCGGGTCCTGGTCGACCTCGCGCGCGTGATGGCGCCGTTCGTGCCGCACCTGGCCGATGCGCTCTGGCAGAACCTGGTGACCGCGGTTCAGCCGGAGGCGCCAGACTCGGTGCACCTGGCCGACTTCCCGCAGGTCGCCGCAGGCCGGCGCGATGCGGGCCTCGAGGAGTCCGTGAGCCTGGCGCGTCGGGTGGTTGGGCTGGGGCGCACCGCGCGCTCGGCGTCCGAGCTGCGCACGCGTCAGCCGCTGGCCACGGCCCGCGTCAAGCTGCCGGCCGCGGCTGGTGGCAGCCTCAGCGCCGATCGCTCGGTCGCCGACGAGCTCAGCCGCGAGGTGCTGGACGAGCTGAACGTGAAGGAGCTGCAGGTCCTCACCGACGAGTCGGAGATGGTCGAGCGCACGCTCTACCCGCTGCTGCCGGTGGTCGGCCCACGGCACGGGAAGGCGGTAGCGGCGATCATGGCCGCCGCGCGCACCGGGGAGTGGCGGCTGCTGGACGACGGGCGCGCCGAGGCCGGCGGGGTGACGCTGGCCGCCGACGAGTTCAGGCTCACCGCGCGCGCCCGACCCGGTCACGAGGTGGCGGAGGAGGGCGACCTGCTGGTGGCGCTCGACACCCAGCTGACTCCCGAGCTGCTGGCCGAGGGGCTGGCGCGCGAGGTGGCGCATCGGCTCCAGGGGCTGCGCAAAGCCGCGGGCCTGGAGGTCAGCGATCGGGTGGTGGCGTCGATCGACGGTGACCCGGCCGTCGTCGCGCAGCTGGCTGCGCACCGAGACTGGCTGGCGGCCGAGATCCTGGCGGTCACGCTCGACGTCGGCGGCGAGGCCGATCTCGGCCCGTCGGCGACGGCCGAGGAGGTCGCCTTGCCCGAGGGCTCGCTGCGGCTGGGGGTGCGCCGCGCCTGACGAGGCGCATCGCGTACCATCGGTCGCGTGAGCAGCGAAGGCCCGACGAACGGCGGATTCAGGAAGGCCGCCGTCCTGCTCCTCACCGCGCTGTCGATCCTCGTCGCCGACCAGGTCACCAAGGCACTGGTCGTCGCCAACCTGGCGGTGGGTGAGAAGACGCGACTGGTGGGTGACGTGGTGCAGGTCTGGCACGCGCAGAACCGAGGGGCGGCATTCAGCCTCTTCCAGGGCGGCTCCCTCGTTTTCCTGATCGTGTCGGTGCTCTCGATCGGCATGGTCGGCTACTTCCACCGCAGCCTGCGCGACCGCCCCACCTGGCTGCACGTCGTGCTCGGCATCGTCCTGGGCGGAACGCTCGGCAACTTCACCGATCGCCTGCGGCAGGGCTACGTGACCGACTGGCTCTCGGTCGGGATCGGCGACACGCGCTGGCCGACCTTCAACGTGGCCGATTCGTCGGTTGTCGTCGGCATCGGCATCCTCGTCATCTACCTCCTCCTGACGAACCCCGATCGACGCGAGGCGACGGCGTGAGCGACGCGGCTGCGGTCGGGGACCGGGTCGTGACCGGTGCCGCCAGGGGCGGCCGGTTCGACCTGGCGGTGAGCGCCGTGGCGGAGATCAGCCGCGCGCACGCGCAGCGGCTCATCTCGGACGGGCGCGCCCTGGTCGACGGCCGGCGGGCGCGCGCCTCCGATCGCCTGCGCGGGGGCGAGCTGATCCGCGTCGAGCTGTCGGCGCCCCCCGATGCCACGCTGCAGGGGGAGTCGATCCCGCTGCGGATCGCCTACGAGGATGCGGCGATGCTGATCGTCGACAAGCCGGCGGGGCTAGTCGTGCATCCCAGCCACGGGCACGCGACCGGGACCCTGGTCCACGCACTGGTCGGCCGGGCGCAGGCGCGCGGAGAGCAGCTCGGATCGATCGCCGGGGTCGGGCGGCCGGGGATCGTGCATCGACTCGACAAGCAGACGTCCGGCCTGATCCTGGTTGCCAAGTCGGACGCCGCCCAGGCGAGCCTGATGCAGCAGTTCGGGGCCCGAAGCGTCGACAAGGAGTACCTGGCGCTGGTGCGCGGCGCTCCGCCGGCGCGGCGCGGGCGGATCGAGGCACCGGTCGGGCGCGACCCGCGCGACCGGCAGCGGATGGCGGTGGTCGCGAGCGGCCGCGCGGCCGTGACGGAGTACGAGACCCTCGGCAGTGCCGATGGATACTCGCTGCTGGTGCTGCATCCCCTGACCGGGAGGACCCACCAGCTGCGCGCGCACCTCGCCTACCTGGGGCTGCCGATCGCGGGGGACATGCGCTACGGCGGCGGGATCGGGCCCGGCGGCCTCGAGCGACAGTTCCTGCACGCCGCCCGCGTGACCCTCGACCGGCCGCTCGACGGCAGGCGGCTCACCGCGTGGAGCGGGCTGCCGGCCGACCTGGCTGCCTCGCTGGCGGCGAGCGGCATCGTCACCGACCGGCTGCCGATCGGGATCGGCGCCGCGGTTGTGGAGGAGGCCAGATGAGCGGGCAGCGGCCCGCCGCCAAGCCGGCCAAGCGGCTCGTCTTCCCCAACCCGCTGCTCGTGGTCGTCTCCGGCCCGTCGGGGGTCGGCAAGAGCACGATTGTGGCCGAGCTGGCGCGACGCCATCCCCAGGTCGTCCCGATCGTGACCGCGACGACCCGGGAGCGGAGGGAGGGTGAGGAGGACAAGGTCCACTACCATTTCCTGGGCCCCGGCGAGTTCGAGGAGCTGCGGGCCCGCGGCGGGCTGCTCGAGCAGGCGGTCGTCCACGACCACTGGTACGGGACGCCGGTCGACCAGGTGCGCGGCATCCTGGCGGCCGGACGCGACGCGATCCTGACCATCGACCCGCAGGGGGCTCGCTCGGTCCGTGCCCTGGTGCCCGATGCGCTGCTCATCTTCATCAAGCCTCCCTCGATCGAGGACCTCGACCAGCGCCTCGCCCGCCGCAACGCGGAGGACGGCAGGGAGCGGGCGCTGCGGCGGCACAACGCCGAGGCGGAGATGGCCGCCGCGGACGACTACGACTACGCGATCGTGAACCCGACCGGCCACCTCGACGATGTCGTCGAGCAGATCTGGGAGATCATCCAGGCCGAAGCCCGACGCGACCCGCCGCGGCGCGTCCAGATCTGAGCATGGTGGCCGAGGTGGCCGCCGGCGAGACGGTCCGGGTCGCAGTCGAGGCGCTCGCCGACCGCCCCGAGCGCGCCTTCAGCTATCGGCTTCCGTCAGAGCTCGGGGAACCCGCACCGGGCTCGCTCCTGCTCGTGCCATACGGCCGTCGGCTGGCGCTCGGCTACCTGCTCCCCGGCACGCCCGACGCCGAGCCGGAGATCGAGCTGCGATCTGTCGAGGCGGTCGTCTCGCCCCCGATGCTGACGCCGGATCTCCTCGCCCTTGCCGAGGAGATCTCCGTGTACTACTGCGCCCCGCTCGGCGCCACCATCGCGGCGATGCTCCCGCCCGGCCTGGAGTCGCGGCTGGAGCGGCGCTGGCGCTCGCCGGACACGAGGCTCCTGCCGGACCCCCTGCGAACGGCGCTCGCGGGCTCAGACGACGTGACCGATGGCGCGTTGAAGCGCGCCCTCGGCCCGCGCTGGAGCGCGGCGGCCGATGGGTTGCGGCGCTCCGGGGCCCTCGCCGCCAGCTGGTCGCTGCGAGCGCCCGAGCTGCAGGCGCGGCGCGTGCGAACGCTGCGTCGCCTGCCCGAGACCGGCGCTGCGACGCGCGCGGCCCCGCTCCAGCGCGCGATCCTCGAGGCGCTCGGCAGCGAGACGCGAAGCCTGCCGGTGTTGGCCGCGGAGATCGGCGTCGAGGCGGGCTCGGTGCTCGCGGCGGGCCGCCGCCTGGTGGCCCGCGGTGCGGCAGCGATGGAGTGGCAGACCATCGAGCGCGACCCGCGCGCGCATCGGCCCACCGAGGCTGCCCGCGACCACCTGCTGGCCGAGGAGCAGCGGGCGGCGCTCGCCCGGCTGCAGGGACTCGCCCCGGGCGCCGAGCTGCTGCTGGAGGGCGTGGCGGCCGCCGGGAAGACCGACGTCTACCTCGCCGCTCTGGCGTCGGTGCTGGCCGATGGCGGCACGGCGATCGTGCTCGTCCCCGAGGTCTCGCTGGTGACCCAGCTGGCCGATCGGGTCGCCTCCCTCGTCGGAGACGATCTCGCCGTGCTCCACTCCGGCCTGTCGGCGGGGGAGCGGCACGACACCTGGTGGCGGATCCTGCGGGGAGAGGCGCGCGTCGTGGTCGGGACCCGGATGGCCGCCTTCGCGCCGCTCTCCGACCTCCGGCTGATCGCGGTCGACGAGGCGCACGACGGGGCCTACAAGGCCGATCGCGCGCCGCGCTACGACGCTCGCTGGGTCGCCCGCCGTCGGGCCGCGCTGACGGGGGCCCGCGTCGCGATGGGGACGGCCACCCCCGACGTCGTCACCCTGGCGCGCGTGCGCGGAGGCCTGGTCGATAGGGCCCGGCTGCTGGAGCGGCGGGTTGGACGGACCCCCTCGGTCGAGATCGTGGACCTGCGCGCCGAGCTGGCGGAGGGGAATCGCTCGATCTTCTCGCGGGCGCTGACGGCGGCGCTGGCGGACCTGCGGCCGGGCAGCCAGCAGGCGATCCTGCTGATGAATCGTCGCGGTGCGGCGACCTTTGTCCTCTGCCGCGACTGTGGCGAGAGCCTGCGCTGTCCCGACTGCGACCTGCCATTCGTCTTCCACCTCAGCGGGGCGCAACTGCGCTGCCACCATTGCGGGCGCACGGCGAAGCCGCCTGAGAGGTGTCCGCACTGCGGCAGCGGCCGGATCCGATACTTCGGGGCCGGGACGCAGCGCGTGGAGGCCGAGCTGCGCGCCCGCTTTCCGCATCTGCGCGTCTCACGCCTCGACTCCGACACCCTGGCCGCGCGTCGCGGCTTCGAGTCGATCTACGACGACTTCCGCGACGGTCGCGTCGACGTGCTGGTGGGCACCCAGCTGGCCGCCAAGGGCCTCGACCTCCCCAGCGTGACGCTGGCGGCGGTGATCGCGGCCGACGTGACCCTCAACCTCCCGGACTACCTGGCCCCGGAGCGCACCTTCCAGCTCCTCGCCCAGGTGGCCGGGCGCGCAGGGCGGGGAGAGCAGCCCGGGCGCGTCCTGATCCAGACCTACGCGGCCGGCCACTACGCCATCCGCGCGGCGGCACGGATGGACGTCGACGAATTCGCCAACGAGGAGCTGCCGCGCCGGCGCTTGCTCGGCTATCCGCCAGCCAGCGTGCTCGCTCGCCTTCTGGTCGCCGACCCCGATCGCGCCCGGGCCGAGGCCCGCGGCCGCGAGGCAGCGATGGCGGTCGCTCGCCCCGGGGTGGAGATCCACGGGCCGCTCCCGGCTTACGTCCCTCGGCGAGCGGGGCGCTGGCGTTTCCAGGTGGTGCTTCGGGCGCAGGATGAAGCGCAGCGAGCGGCGGCGCTGGAGCGCGTTCCGCCGGGGGTGGCGATCGACGTGGACCCCGAATCGCTCCTGTAGGAGGGACGGCGTCCACGGCCGGACGCAATCGGCGGATCGGTACAATGCGGGCGATGGCCATTCGCCCGATCCTGACCGCTGACGAGCCGATCCTGCACGAGCGCGCCAAGAAGGTGACGCACTTCGATGCGTCGCTGCATCGGCTCCTGGCGGACATGGTCGAGACGATGCGCGATGCCCCGGGCATCGGCCTCGCGGCCAATCAGATCGGCGTGCCGCTGCAGGTCGCCGTGATCGAGCTCGAGGAGAAGGTGACCGAGTTGATCAACCCGCAGATCGTGCGCACCAGCAGCGAGGTGATCGACTGGGAGGGGTGCCTCTCCGTCCCCGGCTTCGTGGCCGAGGTCCACCGCCACGCCAGGGTCACCGTCAAGGCGCGCGATCGTCACGGCAAGGAGTTCCGGGTCAAGGGCGAGGAGCTGCTGGCGCGCGCCCTCCAGCACGAGATCGACCACCTGAACGGGATCCTGTACATCGACTACCTCGATTCGCTCGAAGAGCTTGTTCGCGTCAGCGAGCACCCGAGCGAGGTGGAGGAACCGACGACCGCGGGGATCTAGTGCCGCAGCTGGGCCGCATCGCGTTCCTCGGCACCGGCTCGTTCGGCGTCCCGCTCCTCTCCCGTCTTCCGGCGCTGTGTGACGAGCTGCTCGTCGTCAGCCAGCCCGACCGGCCGGCCGGACGTGGCCTGCAGACCCGCCCCTCGCCGGTCGCGGCCTGGGCCCGAGAGCATGGCCTCAGGGTCGAGGCCCCTCGCCGGCTTCGCTCGGATGAGGGCCGGGCGCTGCTGGGGAGCTTCGAGCCAGACGGCCTGCTGCTGGCCGCCTACGGGCAGCTCGTGCCGCCGGAGCTGCTGGAGATCGCGACGCGCCCACCGCTCAACGTGCATCCCTCGCTCCTGCCGCGTCACCGGGGCGCTGCCCCCGTCGCCTCGACGATCCTGGCCGGGGACGCGCAGGGCGGGGTCTCCCTGATGGTGATGACCGCCGAGCTGGATGCCGGACCGATCGTCGCCCAGTGGCCGATCGCGCTCACCGGGCGCGAGACGACCCCGGAGCTGGAGGGGAGCCTCGCAGAGCTCGCCGCCGAGGTCGTGCCGCCGGAGCTCGAGACCTGGGCGAGCGGGGAGATCGCGCCAACGCCGCAGGACGAACGCCTGGCCACCATGATTCGACCCTTCCGCAGAACCGACGGGTGGATCGACTGGCGCCAGAGCGCACAGGTCATCGACCGCCGCGTGCGTGCCCTTCAGCCGTGGCCGGGCGCGTGGACCACGCTCGATGGGCGGCGGCTCCACATCCGCGCGGCGCACCCGGTGGCCGGCGTCGACGGTCCGCTGGTCGGCACGGTGCTGCCCGGGGCCTGGCCGCTGGTGGCCTGCGGCCAGGGTGCGCTGGCGCTGGAGCTCGTCCAGCCCGAGGGGAGGGCGGTGATGCCGGCGGACGCCTGGCGTCGCGGCCTCGCGCGCGAGCACGTCCTGCTCGGCAGCGGAGCGGCGCCGGGATAGCTCCCCGGCGGGGAGGCCCCGCGTAGCGCCATCTTCACCTGGCCTTCACGAGGCCGAAAGGGAGGCTCGGCTATACTCGGCGCGCTTCCAAGGAGGTAGCAACACACAACCATGGGTGGATTCCTCCCGTACATCTTGCTCGTCATGCTGCCGAGCATCGCCATCACCGGATGGGCCGCTTGGCGAGTTCGTTCAACCTATTCCCGGTGGTCGAAGGTCGACTCCGGGATCGACCTTTCAGCCTTCGATTTCGCCCGCCGGCTCCTCGACCGGCAGGGGCTCACCGACGTCAAGATCGAGCCGATCCCCGGCCAGCTGACCGACCATTACGATCCGCGCGGCAAGGTGCTGCGCGTGAGCTCAGCCGTGGCCGGGTCGCAGCAGCTGGGGCGTTACAACCCGACCGACCGCTCGGTCGGATTCCCGCAGGGCTCGGGAACTCTCTCGGTCGCCGCCGCGGCGGTGATCGCGCACGAGGTCGGGCACGCCCTGCAGGATCGCGAGCGCGATCCGTGGATGGCGGCGCGGCAGACGATCGTGCCCGTCGCGCAGCTCGGGTCGGGGCTCGCGCCGTGGCTGATCATCGCCGGCGTCTGGTTCAACCTGCTGGGCCTTGCCTGGGTCGGACTGATCTTCTTCGCGGGGGCCGTGCTCTTCACCTTCGTCACGCTGCCGGTCGAGATCGGCGCCTCCGGCAAGGCGCTGGCCTTCGTCAGCAGCCTGGGGCTGAGCGGTGAGCGCCAGGTCGGCGCTCGCGACGTGCTCAAGGCAGCGGCATGGACCTACGTCGCCGCAGCCCTTACCGCGTTGCTGACCTTCCTCTACTATCTGATGCTGATCCTGGGGCGTCGTGACTGACCTTCCCCTCGCCGGAGCTCAGCCGGCGATCAGCGAGATCGATCCCGAGATGCTCACCGCGTGGCTCGCCGCCCGCGGTGAGCCCGCGTATCGGGCCGCCCAGATCCTGTCCGGTGCGCACCGACCGACCGCCAGCAGCCTGCACGACCTGACCGATCTGCCGCGCCCGCTGCGTGCCGCGGCCGGCAAGGCCTTCCGCTTCTCGTCGATCGCGGGCAGCCACGTCCTGGTCGCCGACGGCGGGCTGACCGCCAAGGCCGTGCACGAGCTGGGAGATGGGCAGCGCATCGAGTCGGTCCTGATGCGCTATCCCGGCCGGGGTGGGGGCGTCGGTCGCACGACGATCTGCATCAGCTCGCAAGCCGGCTGCGCCGTCGGCTGCCCGTTCTGCGCCACGGGACAGGCGGGCTTCGGGCGGCAGCTCACCGCCGGCGAGATCGTCGACCAGGTGCTGCACTGGCACCGCGACCCGTGGCTCGCCCTTGGCCCGGATTGGCGACCCGGAGGTGGCCGCAGCCACTACAACATCGTCTTCATGGGGATGGGTGAACCGCTCAACAATGTCGACCGCGTCTTTGCCGCGGTGCGGCTCCTGAACGACCCGGCCCGCCTCGGGATCGGCGCCAGGCACATCACGGTCAGCACGTCAGGGGTGGTGCCCGGGATCGACCGCATGATCGACGAGCTGCCGCAGGTCAACCTCGCGATCAGCCTGCACGCCGCCACGGACGACCTGCGCGACGAGCTGGTGCCGATCAACCGCAAGTGGCCGATCGCCGAGGTCGTGGCGGCAGGGCGACGGTTCGCCACCCGCACCCGACGCCGGGTCAGCCTCGAGTACGTTCTGATCGACGGCGTCAACGACGCGGCGGAGCAGGCGGCCGGCCTCGCCGCCCTGGCGAGCGGCTGGCTCTCCCACGTCAACCTGATCCCGCTGAACCCGACCCCGGGATCGCGTTGGAGCGGGACGTCCGCAGCCGGGGTGCGGGCCTTTGCCGCCACCATTCAGCGCGGCGGGGTGCCGGTCACCGTGCGGGACACGCGCGGGCGGGAGATCGAGGCGGCCTGCGGCCAGCTCCACGCGCAGCTCGCCGGCAGGCCGATTGCGTCGGCGCTGCCGATGGCCGGCGCATGAGCCCGCGCCCGGCTGAGATCAGCGCCAGCCTGCTGAACGCCGACTTCGCCCGACTCGGAGACGAGGTCCGCCGCGCCATCGAGGGCGGCGCGGACTCGATCCACCTGGATGTCATGGACGGCCACTTCGTCGAGAGCCTGACTCTCGGCCCGGTGGTGGTGCAGGCGGTCCGACCCCTGGCGTCGGTGCCGTACCACACGCACCTGATGGTGTCGCAGCCGCTTCGGCAGGCGCGCGCCTTCGCCGACGCCGGGAGCGACCTGATCGTGGCGCACGTCGAGGCGGATGACGACCCGGCCGAGGTGGTCGGCGCCATCCACGGCTACGGCCGCGCGGCGGGGCTGGCGCTCAATCCCGGGACGCCTGCCGAGGCGGTCCTGCCCTACCTCGACGCGATCGACCTGCTCCTGGTCATGACCGTCCATCCGGGGCGTGGCGGGCAGGCATTCATCTCCGAGGTCCTGCCCAAGATCGCCCAGCTGCGCGACGAGATCGACCGCCGCGGCCTGTCCGTGCCGATCGGGGTGGACGGGGGCGTCAACCTCGACACGATCGGGCCGGCGCATGCTGCCGGCGGGCAGGTCATGGTCGCCGGCTGGGCCCTGTATGGCGAGGCCGGAGATCTCGGGCCGACGGTCCGGGCGCTCCGGGCGGCGGCAGCGTCCGGGGTCACATGACGCTCACGTCGCGCGCACGCGCGCTGGCCGTCGTGACGCTGACGGCCGCGATCGTGCTCAGCTGCTCTGGCCCTGGGCCCGATGGGACCCCGACGCCCCGGCCGCCGCGTGAGGTCACGATCACGGTGCTCGACCGCAGCAACCAGGAGCCGGTGTCGAACGCATCCCTGCGGGTCGCTGGCGCCACGGCGATCACCGCGGCTGACGGAACCGCCACCTTCACCACCGTGGGCGGCGCCAGCGTGGCGGTGACCGCCGACGGGTTCGACGACGGGACCGGCACCGTGCCGGACGACGGTGGCCTGACCATCTCGCTGCGCCCCAACGTGGTGAGCGGCGCCGTGACCGACGGCGACGGGA